>CBDVDL010000159.1:0-4869 GCA_965372735.1 uncultured Alphaproteobacteria bacterium
GTTCGCTCTGGCCGGGTTGGACTCAAGCCGACTATGGTGATATCGCCGGCCTCTTCGGTCTCTGGATGTCAGCAACCGGCAGCTATTGGCTGGGCGGCACAGGTCTGGCGATTGTCCTGGCCGTTTTTTTCTTAGCAGGACTCACATTGTCGGTAGCGCGCTTTGCACAATGGTTTCAGAGCGGACTGGACACCGTGGCGGATAGTGTGACCAATCTCCGAGTAAAGGTTCCGAAAATTCCCAAACTAAAAAAAAGGGTAAAGACCGCTAAAGAGACTTCTCCCGAAAAGCCTGCCCGAAAGAAGGAAAAGAAACGTGCGGCGCGCAAAAAAGACGCCGCCGAAAATTCGGAAACGTTTCCGGAACAGTCCAGTCCAAGTCTTGCAGGTTATGTATATCCTCCCACCGAGCTTTTTAATGCTCCCGATTCGGATTCCTCGATTGCGATAACCGCCGAGGAAATAGACGAGAATTCGCAGCTCTTGGAGGAGAGTCTCGCGCAGTTCGGCGTGTCCGCTCGGGTGGTTCAGGTGCATCCCGGGCCGGTGATTACCCGCTATGATTTGGAACCCGCCGCCGGTGTCAAAGTCAGCCGCATCGAAGCGCTGGCCGATGACTTGGCGCTCGCACTACGCGCGCGTGGTCTGCGGATTTTAGCGCCGATTCCCGGTGAAGCCGCTGTGGGAATCGAAATCGCAAATCCCAAACCCGCCACAGTGACCTTCCGGGAAATCGTAGAATCGGATGCTTTTCAAAGCTCGAAATCGAAACTCAGTTTTGCTCTGGGTCGCACGACATCCGGCGAAGTTTTCGTAACGGATTTGGCGCGCATGCCGCATCTGCTCATCGCCGGAACAACCGGAGCCGGGAAATCCGTCTGCGTCAATACGCTTATCGCTTCGATTATGCTTCGCGCCGCGCCCGATGAAGTTCAATTTCTCCTGATTGACCCCAAGAAGCTCGAACTTGCTCCCTATAATGAATTGCGCAATCATCACCTGACTCACCGCCCCGACCTTGATGAATATGTTTTGACGCGGCCTGACGAAGCTGTGAAAGCGTTGCGCTCGGTTTTGATTGAAATGGAACGGCGCTATGATTTGCTGGTCGAAAAAGGGTCGCGCCATATTGACGAATACAACGAGGAAATAGCACGCAGCAGCGAAGAAGGTGTGCAGCGTCTGCCTTATCTGATTGTCGTGATTGACGAGTTGGCCGACCTCATGCTCATAGCAGCTAAAGAAGTCGAAGAACCCATTGCCCGTTTGGCGCAGCTTGCTCGCGCGGTCGGAATTCATCTGGTGCTGGCGACGCAGCGGCCATCGGTGGATGTTATCACGGGCGTCATCAAAGCGAATTTCCCTGCGCGCATTGCTTTCCGCGTGGCGATGAAAGTGGACTCGCGCACGATTCTCGATACGAACGGTGCGGAAACTCTTTTGGGACGTGGTGATATGCTGTTTCAACATGCCGAGGAGCCGAATCCCGTACGGCTTCAGGGAGCGCTTCTCACCCGCCAGGAAATCGACCGCATGATTGCTCACATTCGCAAACAGCCGACGCCTCAAGCCAAGCTGACGCTGCCCCTCGAACCTGATAGTGAAGGCGTGCAGATGGGGATTTTGAATGGAGACCGTGATCAGTTTTTTCTCGAAGCGGCCAAAATCGTCGTTCGCACCGGTCAGGGTTCGGTGTCTATTCTCCAGCGTCGTTTGAAAGTCGGCTACAGCCGCGCCGCGCGACTCATCGACCAGTTAGAACAAGCAGGCATCGTCGGCCCCTTCGATGGTTCGAAAGCGCGCGCTGTTTTGGTGGACGAGCATTACTTCGATAACCTCGCCGAATAGAAATAACCCATCCGACCGTTTTTTCTGATGTGAGGGCGGCACGAGCCGCCTTTTTTCTCTTGAAAAATAGAGATTTTTTTGGTATCATTTAAGATATTTTTTATTAGATAGCATCATGTCAATTTGGATCCGAAACGGACTTGTAATTTCTCCCGGCAAGAAGCCACAAATTCTCTCGCCGGGGCGCGTGCTTATCGAAGGCGATAAGATTGCGCGGGTGGAAGCCGACGACGGAGAAATACTTCTGGGTAGCGCGGAAGTCATTGATGCGTCCGGCTGTGTCGTCTTCCCCGGACAAGTGCTACTGCATACGCATTTCTACGGGTATCCTGCGCGAGGGATGCCGCTCTTGGGTGCGCCGCCGCGGACGTTTCTCAATGTGTTGCGCCGCGTGTGGTGGCCGCTTGACCGGGCTTTGACACTCGAAGCTGTCAGACTTTCCGCGCAGCTCTATCTATGGGAACTGCTGTGCTCGGGCATCACCTGCGCTTTCGACCACCACGCAAGTTATGGCGCTACCCACGGAAGCTTGAATGAGATTGCTTCCGCTTTCAATGACGTCGGACTGCGCGGCTCCACCTGTTTCGAGATTTCCGACCGATGCGGCGTGAAAGCGGCACAGTCAGCTATCGAAGAGAATCGACAATTCATTCGAGAGATTGCTCCGCGCTTTGATTTCGCTCCGTTCATCGGTCTGCACGCTTCGTTTACGCTGTCAGACCGGACGTTAAATCGCGTCGCCAATCTCGCCGAAGAACTCGACGTGGGAGTGCATGTTCATCTTTGCGAAGGGAAAACCGACCGGCAACTTTCTGGGAAATCTCCCCTGCGTCGCTTTCGCCGCTTTGGTTTATTGAATGAAAAATCTATTTTCGTTCACGGGATTGACTTACGCGCAGCGGAAATTGATTTGCTGGCTGAATCGGGAGCGACTTTGGTAATCAATCCGCGTTCCAATTTGAACAACGCTGTCGGCCTGCCGAATATAAAAACCCTCGAAGCCGCAGGAGTTCGTCTGGCGCTGGGCAATGATGGTTTCGGAGCCAGCCTGTGCGCGGAAGCGCAAACAGCGCTCGGCGCTTTTTCGACAAGCGCTCGCGACCCGGGTTTTGGATGGGAGCTTTTAAACAGGATTCTTTTTGTGAATAATCCTGATATCGCCGGGCGGCACTTAAAAAAAACATTAGGAATTATCGAGCCGGGAGCTGCAGCTGACATCGCTGTCTTTCCCTATCATCCTCCGTCTCTGATGAATGAATCGAATTATTTTGGCCACTATCTTTTCGGTTTCGGAAACGTTCCCGCGCGAGATGTCATCGTGAATGGAGCGATTCGGCTTCGCGATGGAGCGCCGGTCGGGTTTCATCCGGGGAGTTTAGCGGAGAAAGCGCGGCAAGTTTTTCAAAAGGTTTGGCAACAACGTTCACTGCGAGGTTTTCATGTCCGCCGTCCTGTTTAATCCACGGCTGCAAGGTGCGCACTGTGTCAGTTGCCGGCACGAATGGACGCCGAATGACATTCCTTTCACGTGTCCGGATTGCGGCCCGCTGCTGGGAACCATCGATTTTATCTATGACTTCCGAAAGAACAAACCGCATCCTCCTGCTGCTATTTTACATCGAGACCTGTGGGACTGGAAAGATTTTCTGCCGGTCGAACCTCCCGAAAGCGTGCGCCTTCTGCGCGTGGGAGCGACGCCGCTTATTTCCGCGGATACTTTGGCGAGCGATGTCGGTGTTCGTCGCGTATGGCTCAAAGATGACAGACTTAATCCATCGGGTTCGCTCAAAGATCGCGCGTCCATAGTGGGTCTTGCTCATGCGATTGCGATAAAAGCTGACGTTGTCGCGGCGGCATCCACCGGCAACGCCGCGTCGTCACTGGCAACGCTTGCAGCGTCATGCGGGATGCCGACAGTTCTCTTTGTTCCGGAAACTGCACCGGAAGCGAAACTCGCTCAGCTCTTGCTGCACGGCGCACATGTCATTCGCATCAAAGGCACCTACGACGACGCATTCGAGCTTTGCGCAAAGGTTTGCCAAAAACGTGGCTGGTATTCCCGGAACACCGCAACGAATCCTTTCCTCACCGAGGGAAAGAAAACCGTCATTTTGGAATCCGTTCATCAGATAGGCGAAGCGCCGGATGTTGTGTTCGTGCCTGTAGGTGATGGATGTATCCTCGGCGCTGTACACAAAGGTTTGCGCGACCTTCAAGCCGCCGGATCCATCAAGCGCATGCCTCGGCTTATCGGTGTGCAGGCGAAAGGAGCGGCGCCTCTCGTAAACGCTCGGGAAGGAACACTTCCTGTACAAGCGGAAGACATCGAAACATTCGCCGATTCTATTCGCGTCGGCTTGCCGCGGGATCAAGTGAAAGCTCTGCGCGCTGTCAAAGAAACCGGCGGAGCATGGGTGGCTGTTTCCGACGACGCGATTCGCCGAGCGATGGTTTTGTTAGCGCAGAAAAGCGGTATCTTCGCGGAACCAGCAGGCGCGGCGGCTATGGCGGGACTGATTGAAGCAAGGCAAAAGAGACTCGTGCGCAAAGAAGAATCCGCACTCGTGCTCGTCACCGGACACGGTTTGAAAGATGTTAAAGGTGCGATGTCTGCCGTACCCCATGCACCTGATGCTGTAGAGCCGACGATTGAGGCGGTCGAAAATGTTATTGCTCGCGTTATGTAAATACCCCCCTTTATCCCCCCGCAGGCGGGGGGGGGAGATAACTAATAAGGAGTACGTCATTGAATTGGTCACAGAAAAAGAAGATTGCAAATTCCATCTTTGAAACTATCGGTTACTCTCCACTACTCAGGCTTTCGAAAATCACGAAGGCGGAAGGCATTACCGCGGAAATTCTCGTGAAGCTCGATTATTTCAATCCCTCCGGAAGCTTGAAAGATCGAATCTACCTCAACATGTTCACACGAGCCATCGAGCGAGGAGAACTCAAGCCGGGCATGACAGTCTTGGAATGCTCGACCGGCAACGCGGGCATCAGTTGTTCATTTGTCGCGGCG
>CBDVDL010000160.1:0-4841 GCA_965372735.1 uncultured Alphaproteobacteria bacterium
GATAAGTCTGCTGGGCGGTCGGGATAAATCCCTTCGTATTCACAATCAGGTCGAATCCGTAGCGGTCGGGATGGAAAATATAAGTGAGCGTGAGTGCGGTGGTGTCATTTCCCGCCTTGAGAATTACCGAATCCGGCCGGTTCTCAACCGTTTTTATATCGCGGATTTTCTCGAACTGAACTTTACTGATAGATTCTAAGACCGATTGCCCAAAATCCAAATCGAAGCCGCCAATGGGCTTTCCAGTGTGGAAATCGGTGGTGATAAGCGAGATAGGGTTTCCTCTGTAAGTCTTATATTTATTAAGTAAATAACTTGTTATCTTCCCGTTGGAGCCGATGGCCATCGAAAACAGCGGTGTTTCCACCTGAACGAATTCGCGGTCCAGATTTTCCAGAGCGGGAAGCAGTGTCGCTGACTGCACACGAGCAATTGCCACGGCGGTTTCCGGCGGTGGCGTTGTCTCGGGGGCGACTTCCTGAGTAGGCGGTATGGTGACCGGAGCTTGTGTCGGTGTCTCGCTTTCGGGCGCCGGAGGATTGATCATCCTGTAATAAATCGGCGTCATAAGCAGGATGATACCGATGATAATGAGGGCTAATATGGTATTTTTGTCAAACATTTTCTGTTACTTGCTTCTAAATGAACATTGACGGGAACCGGATCCTCTCCACCCGGATGCCACGGGCCACATTTCACGAGCCGCCGTACCATTAGAGCACTTCCATGGAACGGTCCATGTACATCAAGTGCCTCTCTGGCATAAACGGAACAACTCGGATGAAACCGGCAACGCCCTCCGATATGCGGACTTAAAACAACGACATACGCGTTAATCAGCAACTTTAGACACCACTGGCAGAGTGCTGAGAAGGCGGCGTAGCCTTTCTTCCAAATCGTTCCAATCGGAAGGTTCATTCCTAAGTAGTAGGACATAATGATAGTTATCGGGGAAGAGAGATTTGTTTTTGCGGTAGAATTCTCGTAATTTCCGGCAGGCGAAATTTCGTTTTACAGCGCCACCAACTGTGCGTTTCGCCGCGAAGGCGATTCTGCGCTCGGAAGCGGGCAAAAAAAAAGGAGGAGCTCGCCAGTTGCCCGACGCTTTCCCCTCCGCCAAATCCGTGCAAACGCCTCACGACCATGCAAACGCTCGGTACGTGGAAACTGTTCACCGCTCATCAGATACAGTCAACTTGGTGCGACTTTTGGCGCGCCTCCGCCGCAAAATGGCTCGTCCGGATTTTGTCGCCATCCGAGTGCGGAATCCGTGGACATTCTTACGCCGCCGCCGGGAGGGTTGATAGGTGCGTTTCATGTATATCTCCAGAAGATTTTCAGTGGTCGCAAGGATTTAGACGAAGCCCAGCGGCCTTATCGCAAACTTAATCTTGTAATATAAGAAAATTTGAGTAGCAAAGCAACTGTTTTCTGAGAAATTCCACCTCGCCTCTCTTGGACCCCGAGCTTCTCGGTCAAAAAATTACATCCAGCTGTTTTACACGAAAATACGTCTCTAACCCCTCAAGAAATGAGGTTTTATATCGCTTGACATTCGAGGAAAAAGTTATATATTATGAGCGCTCGATGAGCACTTTATTGACCCCCACCACAGCATCAATCAAACCGGTGTTTGTCTTTCGGTTGTGACTGGTGCCAACGTTTACTTCATTAATCGGCCTCGTTATCTGCCGAATTCTGCATTTTTTATCCCGGAAGGATTGCCATATCGCTGTTGTATCACGAATAATCTCTGTAGATTGTTCCCGGTTTTCTTTTCGGAATGCAACTGAAAAACAAACTCTTGGAGAAATTAGATTACACTTCTAATACACGTTTTCCTACATGCCAGAATCCAAAACTTCTGAGCTGGAGGGTCTTTGGCTAGAGTTCACCGAAAAAATTTCGGAAACGCTTCCAGAGCAGAGCTTTCGAACCTGGATTCAACCGATTCGCCCGGAAAGTCTTGATGATAACACTCTGACACTATATGTTCCTTCGCAATTTCACTATGAATGGGTAGACAGCCACTATTCTCAAAAAATCCGTGGGGTCCTCAGTCAACTGATTGGCCGAGAAATTCGACTTTCCTTCAAGGTTGATTCGACAAACGGTGATCATCCGGATCATCACGTTCCAGCTCCGCAGCCAAAAAACACCCGACGCTCGCCAAAACCTCAAGACGTTCAACTGAACAGCCGCTACGCCTTTGACAACTTTGTCGAAGGTGACGGAAATTCCTTTGCCCGCGCCGCTTGTCTGGCGATTGCGGAAGCTCCCGGCAAAACGCCGTGGAATCCGCTGCTCATTTACGGCGGGACCGGTCTCGGCAAAACGCACCTTATGCAGGCGATTGGGAACCATGTTCTGAAACAGAAAAAGGTCGCCCGCGTCAAATACGTTTCCAGCGAAAGATATACACAGGAATTTATCCATTCGGTCAAGAACAATCGTTCAACGGATTTTTCAAATCTTTACCGTTCGGCTGAATTTCTATTAGTGGACGATGTGCAGTTTTTCTCCTCTAAGGGAAGGACACAAATCGAGTTTTTCCATACCTTTAACAGTCTTTATCAGGCCGGAAAACAGATTATCCTCTCGTGCGACCGTCCGGTGCATGAGCTCAAGGATATCGACGAGAGACTCATTTCACGGTTTCAAAGCGGTCTGATTACTCAGATATCGCCTCCCGATTTTGAAACACGCGTCGCTATTCTCGAGCGCAGGGCTGATGAAGAGGGTGTTGCTCTCCCGCTGGATATCGCTCAGTTTTTTGCAACACATATTAAAAATAATATCCGCGAACTTGAAGGCGCTCTGGTAACGCTGATCGCCCGGGCGACATTTTACCGTTTAGAACCGAATTTGGAACTGGCCGGGCAAGTACTGCAAGAGAAGATGGGACGCCCTGTCGGAAAACCTCAAATCGAACAAATTCAGGAAGTTGTCGCAAAACATTTCCAGCTTTCCGGAGATACTCTACGAGGCAAATCACGCAAACAGGAAATCGCACTGGCCAGAATGATGGCAATGGCTCTGGCCACAAAGTTAACTGATCACTCGCTAAAACACATTGGCCAGCTTTTCGGCGGCAGAGACCATTCTACGGTAATCCACGCTCGGAATACCATTCATAAGCTCATAGAAAAAGATGCTCTTATGCGAGACACATACGAGTCTCTTCGCCATAAATTAAGCTTATCCACACTCCCGTCCACTCAGATGTGAATAAGCTATCGCCTATTCAGCATCGTAAACAAATAGAAGAAGTGTAAACTTTTTTCGACGTTGCCGAGTTAAAGACTGAAGATAAAACCCTTTTTATTCATAGAGTCATTCACAGATAATTAACGCCTAACTTTACCTTTTTTAACCGCATAAGACTAATTATCCACATATTCACAGAGTATACTATAACATCATATAATTTATTCTCTCTTTTAAATATTCTGAGGTTGTTATGAAATTCACTGCTTCGCAGAGCGCACTTTTGGGAGGATTCATGACGTTGTCTGGAGTGATTCCGTCGAAAACTCCCTTGCCGGCTTTGAGTCATGTTTTAGCTGAATTGCGCGGAAATGAATTAAGCCTGGCGGCGACAGATTTAGAAGTTTCCATGCAAACGACGATTGAAGTGAAGGGAAGCGAGGATGGGAAAGCCCTTCTGCCTGCTCGGCGAATCATAGAAATTATCCGCGAGTTGCCTGATATTCCGCTGAAGATTACGGTCGATAAAAGCCACCGAATTAAAATCGAAGGGGATCAGGGAAGTTATAAGCTTTCAGGAGAAGATGTCGAGGGCTACCCTCAGCTTCCGCAACTTAAGAACCCTCAGGTTTTTCAGTTTGATCGTTCAAAGTTACAGCGGCTGGTCGGTAAAACACTTTTTGCAGTTTCGCATGATGAGCTTCGGCCACAGTTGACAGGAGTTCTGCTTCAAGTAAAACCGGGTGAAGTCTGCTGCGTTTCCACAGACGGGCACCGGCTTGTGCGCATTCGCTCGCTGAAGGTCGATTACAAGGGAGAAGAGCAGGATTTCATCGTCCCTGCCAAAGCGATGACAGCCGTGTTGCGTAATGCAGAAGGTGATGGACCGTTAGAGCTCAGTTTTGAAGGAACGCAGCTCAGTTTTGCTTTTGGAAAGATGAGATTGACCACGCGTTTGATTGAAGGCCGTTATCCCAACTATGAAGCGGTTATTCCTCAGTCGAATGAAAATATTTTGAAGCTTGACTTGGACGCGTTCCGGTCGGCAGTGCGGCGTGTGGCGATATTCGCAAATGAAGTATCGCGGCAGGTGCGTCTGCGGATTTCGCAGGAGAGCGTTGAGATTTTAGCGGAAGATGTGGAAGCGGGGGGAGAAGCGCAGGAGAAAATTCCTTGCGAATACAAGGGCACACCGATGGACATCGGCTATAACGCCACTTACGTTCTTGATGTTCTCAAGCATGTCGATACTGCTGAGGTAATTTTCGAGCTGGGTTCGCCGACCACGGCAGGCCTTGTAAAACCCAGTGAGCAAGAAGAGAATGAAGACCTGCTCATGCTCATCATGCCGGTTCGATTGAACTGACGGATGGGGACTCGTTCGGGAACAACGTAGTTTGAGTAGGAGGGATAGAGCGGGACACGCGCCCGCTCTTCCTGCTCGATTTAGAATAAAAGAGAGCGGCGCTGGAAAGAAAATCCGGCGCCGTTTTTTTATCAGCACTTTGTATTCCTTTATGGTATCTCTCGAAAATATTTCATATTCCAATCAGGGAAGGCAAGGGGCTTCAGCCCCTTGTGAGCCAAAGATAGTCTTGAAGAGCGGGAACTTTTCACTAAGGTGAGTCGCTTGA
>CBDVDL010000161.1:0-4825 GCA_965372735.1 uncultured Alphaproteobacteria bacterium
GCGGAGCAATCTCCATCCAGTCATACACCGGACGTTCCGTATAGAGATGATCCGCTAAATCATACGCCCAGTAATAACCCTGTTCATCGGATATCGGGTCGCCGTCTCCGACTTCGCCCACATTCGTTGACGCCGGAATATCCTGCTCATGCACATACGTTCCCTGCTGAGCCTCAACATGAATCGTCATGTCAACAAGATGAGCGCTCGGCGTATATGGACTGGCCACCATCTGGAAAGCTGATTCGCCCAAAGAAATCGTTTCTCCGGGTTCGATACTGCCTCCATTGGCTATCGAGTCAATCAATGTGATAAGAGGATCCGAGACGCGCAGTATGTATTGTGCTGGGGCCAGTGGAGCGCTACCCGTGTTTTGAATCTGCACTTCTACATTCGCTGTTTCGCCGCGCTCCCAAAAACCACCGCCCATATCCGTCACGGAAAGTTCAGCTAACTCAAGCGCCGGGAGAGAAAGTGGAATGAAAACATTCGACACCCACGGGCCATAATGCGCGCTGTTCCAGACAACTTGGAATTCTAAGACAACCTCTGTCTGACAAGTATCCGAAATGGAAATCTCGAATGGCGGAGAGCCAATTGCTGAATCAAAGGACGCGACCGTGCCGAATAAGGAGGTAGCCTGATTAATTGTCACTCGCGGATCTTCACACTGTAAGACCGCCGTGACATCATCGGCGGTTTCCATTCCCATATTCAGTCCTTCTTCGACCCAGACAATGGATTCGCCGGGTTCGATAAGACCGTTGTCGTTGCCGCTTATCGTATCGCGCAGAAAAACCTGATTGTGAATCAGATATTCCTCCGCAGGCGAAACCGGCAGTTCCCACTGGTACGTCAGGACATTATCGCCGGTCACGGTCAGCCAGACCGACTCGGATGTGGGAGGAACCATCAGCGACAGGATAACATTTTCCTGTTGCGGGGAAGCAAAATCAAAGACGAAGTTTCCCGGTTCTATCCACGCGCACACTTTCACGCTGTCGATTCCGAGTACCTGCAGATTGGGCACATTGACGAGCAGGTCCACGACTCCCGTCGGAATCCCCAGCGGATGGTTGACGCTGATACGTTGTGGGATTTCTGTATATAGCTGAAGCGACGGATCGGAAAGACATAGATATTGTCGCATAGCTGTTTCGGTTACTTCACGCACGCCCGGATCAATTGTAAAGAAGGGTTCGAAAATATCCCAGAACATCAGCTTGCCTGCGACAAAAGCCGGCATCAGTTGAGGCACTTCGTGCTCCAATATTGCAATGTAAAGCGTGGAATCTAAGACATCATTGAAGCGCGTGTGTGTATTGTAGCACGGCCCTAAAAAGCCGACGGAGCCCTCAGGTTGGTTCAGTGTTCCCTCTGTCATCCAGAGTTGACCGAAACAATAAGGATAATCATCAAACAATGCTGCACCGCACCCGATACCGGTAACAATTGGCAATTTCCAGAAATTGTTCAAATCGGGAATATCATCGATCCAGAAATTGATGCCTGACCACACATAAGACCACCCCGCTCCGCGATAATTGACGAAGTTGCGCCCTTCTCGAACCCAATTGATTAGCGGTTGAGGACTGGGGGATCCCAAAAGCATGTCCACTTGCGTGAAACCATCATCAAGGAGCATCTGCCGGACATATCTCTTCGTTTGAGCCTGTGTTTCCGGCCAGGTCCCAGAAGCCACACTGGCTTTCACAAAGCGCAACGAATCAATATAGAACGGATCACGCTCATGATAAATCGTTCGCCGCGCGATCTTCAGCACCTCTCCGCCGGTATTAACAACCCAGCGGCCAAAAAAGAGCTCAGGAAAAACATCATCGCCTTCGAAAGCAACAAAGTAATTCTCGTTCGTATAGGGTCCCGGCAAACTGTAAGTACTGAATATGGTTATTGGATCAGGTGTAAACAGGGATGGCGAATCAAGCTGCTGTCTATTCCCTACAAAAATCAAATAATCGGGTGTTGGGATTAGACTATTGTATTGGTTAATAATATAATTTCGCAATTGCGTTGCATTTGGATTCGGGCCAATATCCCCTTTTATCACCACCGTAACAACATAGCCGACTCTCTCTTTCCATGTCACAAAATCTTCAAGTTCATCCGCAAAGTAGCCCGGAGAAATAATCAGGATATGCGGTTCTTCCGGCGAATCCAGACCGTCTATACTTTGCCAATTCACCACCACACTCTTATAAACCGGAATCCACGAACTCGACACACGCCCGCGTGGATTCAGCACCGGATTCACACCTGTATCCGTTCCGGTTCGAATGATAATCTCCGCGTGAATGAGCACGTCGGCTTCTTCTGCTGCGTTTTCATATTGCACAGGAAAAACCGTCAAGGGCACAATCCGGGCTTCGCGCAAAACCGCAGGCTCACCAAGCTGCACGAGCTCCCCCACTCCCAACTCGCTGTTCATTGTCACCGGCAAAGCGGGCACGCGTTCCGAATTCCATGACACGATTTCGAGCTGCGGCGTTCCGGTATGAGCAATTGCGACGAAAAACGTCGTACGCGGCAATTCGATTTGCTCCGGCTCAACCGGCCCCCATAATCCCGTCACACCCGTATTCAGGTCAATCTGCGTGGGAACTGAAGCCGGGTTTACCGTCAATCGTAATCGCACCTCATCCAACCGGGAACTCAAAACCTCAATCTGCGGCATCAATGATTCTCCGTGAGAGGTGCCGTAGGGCGTCGCACCTGAAGCAAGGGCTGAGGGCAGATAAATCAACCCCCACGCGATGGCGAGCAGTGCCTTGATGGAAGTTCTACGCATGGGTAACTCCTTTTAAAACAAAAGCTGAAACATTCATATCCAAACTGCGCTAAGATAAATTTACCGATTTCCTTAAAAGAAGTCAAGGAGAATCTGCGGCCGTCTCCGCCGAGCCGGGTTCAGCGCAGATGTCCGTAAGCCAGATGATAAACTTAGCGCGCGTAACCCGGCCGGAATGTTTAAAGGTTACCCCCCTTGCATCCCCCCGCACGCGGGGGGAAATTCACGCGGGGACGCATGCCGCGGCGAATCGTTATGTTCTATTCTCTCGGAATCCCTCGATGTTAGGCAAAGGAAATCAAAGGACATCCGCAAATGAAAATCTTTCGAGCTCTCAAATTCCATTTTGAAATATACTGCGGATTTCGTAAAATATCAATAACCGTGTTCGTGTGGAAACGCGCTAAACCATCCGCATCACCTTTATAGAGGCGAAGCTTATGTCTTCCAATTTCTCCAAACTGAACCTTGCAGCAGTCCTTCTTCTCGCCGTGTCGTTCATCGGTTGCGGCAAACCGGAAATCAGCGAAGGCACGCGAATCACGATTGTTTATTCTAATGATACTCACGGCAAATTAGAAGGATGCGGGTGCAAGCATAACAGCGGCGGTATCCTCAACCGCGCACACCGTATAAAGACGATTCGAATAAATGATTCGCAAGTGTTGTACTGCGACGCCGGTAATTTTCTTTTCGGCAGTCCCGAAGCGGAGGCGACACAAGGCAAAGCGCAAATCGCCGCCCTGAATGAGCTTCAAGCTTCCGTCGTGAATATTTCCGAAGAAGACCTCGAAAAAGGTCTGGATGTTTTTAACCGGAGACAGAATGAAGCAAAGTTCAACTTCGTTTCCGCTAACATCGAAGCGAACGGCAAACCGCTAACGTCACCGTACATCATGAAGCAAATCAAGGGTCTCGATGTTGCTTTCGTAGGTTTATGCGCGCCGAAAAATATTATGCGGAGCGACAGTGTTAAACTTCCGCCGGGAGTACATGTGCGAAATCCAATAACCGCAGCACAACAGGTGATTCCGAAACTTGCCAAGAAAGCCGATTTGCTCGTTGTTCTCTCCACGTGCGGTGACGCACTGGACAGCACGTTGGCGAAAAATTTCCCTATGATAAATCTCATTATCGGAGGTCGCACGTTCCGTTCGAATGCAGATAAACCGTGGGAAGTCGGGAACACTTCAATCGTGCGCGCGGAACGAAACGGCTACACGTTGGGCCGCGTCGAATTCGAATTCAGCTTCGACCGTCAAATCAAATCCATCGTCGCCTTCGAAGAAACTCTGCAAGCGGACGCTCCTTCGGATAAAGCCATGCTCGCGGTGGTGCAAAAATACTTGCCCGGTTTTACCGACAACGCAAAAAATCAATAGATATTTCTCAAAAAATACAAAAAAGCCGCGTGGTTCATTCGCGCGGCTTTTTTATAATATTCTGATAGGTAATTACGATTCTAATTCGACAGCATGTCGTTTCATAATCTCTTGCCATGTAGTTTCGTCCAACACCTCTGAATCCGGTACCAGCAGGTTGGGGATATCGTCCTCGATTCGGTAGCGTCGTCTTGTCTCGCTGTCGGTCGAAACAAGGAAATCTCCGTCTTCAATCAAAGGAGAGTGCGAAACCGGACATGCCCACAACGACAGGAATTTTAAATCAAGCGGCATTATTTCCTCACGCTACGGTAATCTCTTTCGACATATAAACATCCTGAATAGCATTCAGGAGTTCGACGCCGTCTTTCATCGGCTTCTGGAAAGCTTTGCGCCCGGAAATGAGTCCCATTCCGCCGGCACGCTTATTAATCACGGCTGTTCTGACGGCCTGTGCCAAATCATTGGCGCCCGACGCTCCTCCCGAATTGATCAGGCCGATGCGACCCATGTAGCAGTTTACCACCTGCCATCGCGTCCATTCAATCGGATGATCCGGCACGAGTTCGCCATAGACCTTCTTGTGCGTCTTGCCGAAATTCAACGCGGGGTAACCGCCGTTGTTTTCAGGCTGTTT
>CBDVDL010000162.1:0-4821 GCA_965372735.1 uncultured Alphaproteobacteria bacterium
CGAAGTGCGATATCCGAGAATGCGCTATTGAGCGAGGCTATGATGGCTGCTGGGAATGTGATGAATTCGAAGAATGCCAAAAGCTAACCCGACTGACCGCTGTCCACAAAGATGCACATATCAACAACCTCCGCATTATCACAAAAGAAGGCATTCCGGCACTCGTCGAAGGTCGGCGGCGGTGGTAACGTTTTTCGTGGCATGGCTCTTGCCAATTATTACATGGGGTGAATTCTGCAACTCGTTAACATCTTGACTCTCAGGAAATAAGATATATCCGCTTTTACATAAAACGTGCACACTGTGCATATCCCTCAAAATACTGCATGATTTGACAGCGAACCCAATGGAGAATCGAATGCGAAAGATTTTTGTTTCCTTCACGATTATATTTTTAGCTCTCATTTGCTGCTCGGCAAACGCGGCAACTTTAAATCCCGAACCGATGTCGATGGAAATCCTATCGGCGTCACCGCAGCAGACCCTTGTCCGCTGCACGTTCGATGAAACAGCAACTACCTCGATTGATGCTCACCATTACAGCGCGCTCTTCGCTGTTGCACCCACCGGCACTCCGACTGCGCGCGTCCTGCAGATTCAACTCGGCGAGCCAATACCGGGTGCATCCACCGACGGCTTACCGCAGACGACCGATGATTTAGTTACGATAACTGATCCGGCGATTTTACATGATCTGCGGGTTGTCGGCGCGCATTTCAATCCTGTAATGAATGTCGTCGGCCAAGTGCGTCCTGTCCTGTCGATGGATGTGGAAATCGCAACGATGGGTTCGAGCGGCATCAATACGAAACCGGAACCGCGCACACTTTCGCACGCCTTTTATCCGCTGTACAAAAGCGCTGTCGGTAATTTAGATGAGCTCTATCCGGAAGCGTCTCTCGGCACACCGGGACGTTTCGCGGTCATCGGGCCATCGTCATGGATAAGCAATATTCCCAGCAACTGGCTGGAATGGAAACAGCGCAAAGGCTACGAACTTATTCTGGAGCCTTACAGCGCTATTGGAGACAGCTCTATTACCGGCATCACCAATCACATCAGCTCGCTCTACCATCAAGCTAATGCTGCGCCGCTGGAATACGTGATTCTTTTGGGTGATGTGACGGGTTTTAATCCCGTACCTTCCTTCCTCGTGCAGAATCCGTCATTGCCAGAGGAACTCAACGTCGCCGACAATCCTTTCTGTACGGTGGACGGCGATGACTATCTGCCGGATGTTTTTCACGGGCGTGTTTCGGTGGCGACCGGCGATGAAATCGTGACAGTTTTCAATAAGATCGCAAATTATGAAATGACTCCGGATACGGACGACCCCAGTTGGTTCACGCGCGGTATCGGTATCGCCGGCAATTTTAACGATGGCACAGGAACGCATCCAGTCACACCGGTCTGGAATACCATCTGGGCCCGTGAGCAGCTCCTCGACTGGGTTTACATGAATGTGGATACGTTTTACTGGCGCAATTTTGGTGACGGAACGCCTAACGAATTCACGATTCCGATTATCAATGCCTGGAATTCGGGTGTATCCATCGTGCTGTATCGAGGCTGGGGAAGCGCTCGCGGCTGGCAATATCCGGCTTTGCTCCTTGATGATCTTTCGAGCATTCAAACCGGTCGGCAAACGCCTGCGCTCTTCAGCATTGTCTGCGGCAGTGGAGATTTCGGCCATACCAGTGTCAATCCCTGCTTCGGGGAAAAACTCGTTCGTATGGGCTCTCCCAATCAGCCGAACGGCGTTATCGCTTTCTATGGCGCTTCCGATTTGCACACGAACACCCGCCACAACAACGCAATCTTAGCCGGTATGACTCAGGGAATGCGTTTCGATGAGCTGAGAAGTATGGGAGCGATAACTCTCGCCGGAGAACTTGAACTCTTTCGCAGCTTCCCAAATGAAGCAAACGATGGTGATATGGTCGAATTCTATTTCGATGTCTTCAATATCCTCGGTGACCCGGAAACACACCTCTGGCTCGGCGACCCGAAAAACTTCGACGTGGACGCGCCCACGACAGTAGGCACTGGCGAGAGATATGTTGCTGTCCAAGTTTCTTCAGAAGGTCAACCCATCGAGAACGCTGTCGTGACTCTTCGCGGCAGCCATTGGGAAATGCAGTCAACTGTCCTGACTGATGATGCGGGAATAGCGTTGGTCCCGATAACGATAGAAGGCGCTCCACCGCTTCAGTTAACCGTCTGGAAAGCAGGATATCTGCCGGTGAACCGCGATATCTTGTTCGCGGCCGGAGAGCTTGAACTTTCGGTTTTCAACGCGAGCTATACCGGAGGCGGAGACGCTCTGCCCAATCCCAGCGAAACGGTTTCGCTCTCGCTATCTATCGGAAATATGGGCAGCGCGGTTAGTGGTGTTGAAGCCGTGCTCACCTCTCTCGATCCGAGAATCACGGTAACGTCCGGAAGCTACACCTTTGGAGATTTTCCGGCGGATGTTATCATCGAGCAAACCACACCGTTTATCATCGAGCTGGCGGATGATTTGCGCGAAGGCGAAGAACCGCAAATGCAAGTGCGCTTCACCGATGCAGACCAGCACACAACCGACCGTATTATCCGCGTGCCAGTGAGAGCGCCGCTGTTGCTCCCGATGTATATCTATGCGGACGACGCCAACGGACGTCTGGACCCCGGCGAAACCGCTGATATGATTATCAACCTTACGAACTTCGGTCGCCAGAATGGCGATAACATAACGGCGACGCTTTATTCGTGGGATGAAGCCATTACTATCATCGATGGCGAGGGTGCTTGGGGCACCATTGCCGCCGGTGACAGCGGACGCAACAATGGAAATACGTTCCAAATCAGCGCGGAGACCGGCGTCACACGAGGACGGGAAATCATTCTTCGCCTGAATGTCATCGCAAATGGAATTTCGCAGGGAGTGCGACTTTTCACGATGACAATCGGCGAGGTGGAAGCGACAGACCCGACCGGGCCGGATGAATACGGCTACTACGCCTATGAAGATGTGGACGCGGGTTTCTCGGCGACACCGACGTATAACTGGCTCGAACTTGATCCGGCTTATGGCGGCGCCAGCGACGCGAGTCATCCGGTGAGCGATGAAGACATGTTCAATATGGCTCTTCCCGTGCCCTTTACCTACTACGGTGAAAGCTATGACCATATCTGGGTCTGCTCCAACGGCTGGTTTTCATTTGGACATGCACGTCTGCCCGAGTTCCGCAACTGGCCGCTGCCTGCTCCGATTGGCGCACCGGCGCTGGTGTCACCGATGTGGGATGATTTGAACTGCTGGGATTCCTGGATTAACTCGGACAGCACGTTTGAAATTTTTACGCGCTATGACGCCGGAGATAATCGCTTCATCATCGAATGGAGTCGAGCAGCGAACCGCTACGGTCGTCAGACACAAACCAACTACGAAGAAACGTTTGAAGTCGTTCTCGAATACTCCGGCGAAGGAGACGGTTCGCTGCTGTTCCAATATCTCGCCGCTGAAAATGTTGACGCGAATAACAATTATTTCACCGTCGGTATCGAAGACTACGACCATCTGCGCGGCCTGAATCTGACCTATGCGAATATGTATCCGCCGTCCATGCACGAAGTCACAGCCGGGCGCGCGATTCGCATCACGACCGAACCGCCCGATGCGTTCTCGGATGTCGATGACACACCTGTATCGCTGCCGGATAAGTTTGCCCTGCACGCCCCCTACCCGAATCCGTTTAATCCTCGGGCGAGTCTGAGCTTCGATTTGCCGCGAGCCGCGGATGTCAAACTGCGCATCTATGATGTGCTTGGCCGCGAAGTTGCCACGCTTGTCAGCGGCATGAAATCGGCTGGCAGTCACACCATCATCTGGAACGCGAGTGATTTCTCAACGGGCCTTTATTTCGCGCGCTTCGAAGCCGATGATTTTATTCAAACCCGCAAGCTGCTGCTGGTGAAGTAGAATTTATCCGCATTCGGCCGGCCGGAGCCAGCCGCTAGGGTTTTATATCCCGCCGCGAGTGGGTGCCCCACCCCTCGCGCACCGAAACAATTCCGGCCGGGTTCACCCATTGCGCCGTTGTGTCTCTCCAGAGGCGCAATGGCGCCGTTGCCTGTCATAAACCAACAAACAATTATGACCTCATCCACCTGTTCATACGAAGGCTGCACGCGCCCCGTTCATAACGCGGACGAAGGCAAGTGCATTTTCCACGCGAAAGAAAAAGACCCGCAGGAATTCCGCGATGCCCTTGCCCAACAAATCCGCGATTGGCGAAAAGAAAAGGCAGTGTATTGGGACTTCCGCGGCTGGGTGTTTGATGTAGAGCTTGGCAATCTATTCCGGAGAGCCGTCTTCCCAGTTGACGCTTCCTTCAGCAGCGCCAGCTTTTCGGAAACCGCCTTTTTCATCAGAGCCAGGTTTTCGGGAACCGCCTTCTTCATTAGCGCCACGTTTTCGACAGACGCCAACTTCAGCAGCGCCACGTTTTCGGAAAACGCCAACTTCAGCAGCGCCACGTTCTCGAGACACTCCTTCTTCTTCAGCACCACGTTTTCGAGAGGCACCTCCTTCGAAAGCGCCACGTTTTCGGGAGACGCCTACTTCCGAAGCGCCACGTTTTCGGGAACCGCTTCGTTCGACAGCGCCACGTTTTCGGGAACCGCTCTGTTCGACAGCGCAACGTTTTCGGGAGACGCTTGGTTCCACCGCGCCACGTTTTCGCGATACGCCTTCTTCCGAAGCGCCGTCTTCTGTTCAGGACTGAATATGTCCTACACTTGTTTCGCAATTTTGGGGGATTTCACGAATGTGACCAT
>CBDVDL010000163.1:0-4807 GCA_965372735.1 uncultured Alphaproteobacteria bacterium
TCAAGAAGGCGAACCACCTTCCCCGATGTCTGCGTTTTAATAGGATATGCCTGTTCGAATTGATCCCAGGGATTCTCCTGCGCCTGTTTCAGTCCGAGAGCAATTCGGCGTTCATTACGGTCGAATCCAAGTACGACGATTTCAATTTCTTCGCCCTTCTTGATGATTTCTCCGGGATGACGCACTCGCTTCGTCCAGGATAAATCCGAAATATGAACCAGACCGTCAATGCCGTCTTCGAGTTCGACAAACGCGCCAAACGGTACCAAATCCCGAACGATCCCTTTATGTCGAGAGTTGACCACATATTTCTTTTCCAGATCCTCCCAAGGGTCGGGTTCGGTTTGTTTGAGCCCGAGAGATATTTTACGGTTTTCCTTATCGATGGACAGCACCATAATCTCGACATCATCACCGACAGAAACCATGGCGGATGGATGTTTGATATGCTGCGTCCAACTCATCTCCGAAATGTGAATGAGCCCTTCGAGTCCCTTCTCAAGTTCTATGAATGCGCCATAGCGAGCTATGGAGACGACTCTGCCGGTCACTCGTGAAGCAACCGGATATTTATTTTCCACACCTTCCCATGGGTGCGGTTGAAGCTGCTTCAGGCCGACAGAAATGCGCCGACGCTCCGGATCATAATCAAGAACCTTCACTCGCAATTTCTGATCCAGCTCGACGACTTCCGATGGATGACCCACGCGCCCCCACGAAAGGTCTGTGATGTGCAGAAGACCGTCGACACCTCCGAGGTCCACGAAGACACCGAAGTCTGTGATGTTCTTTGCGGTTCCCTCGATAATCTTGCCGACTTCCATCTCCGCTAAAACTTTCTCCCGAACGCCTGCGAGACTTTCTTCGACCAGAACCTTATGCGAGACAACGACATTCTTGCGCGAATCGTTCAGCTTGACAATTCGGAAATCCATTGTTTGTCCGACCAGTGCATCAAAATCGCGTACCGGATGAATATCGATTTGGGACCCTGGCAAAAAGGCATCCACTCCCAGAATATCGACGACCATTCCTCCCTTAATCCGGCGTTGAATCCTTCCCTGAACAATCTCATTGTTCTGATAGATTTCGCCGATGTGCTCCCAAAGCTTGAGGAAGTCCGCTTTTCTTTTCGATAATGTCAGTTGACCTTCCGCATCTTCGACACGATCCAAGTAAACTTCGATATCATCGCCTATTTTCAATTCGGATAGGTTGTCAAATTCTTCCGAGCGTACCGACCCTTCGGATTTGAAGCCAATATCCACGGCAATTTCTTTGCTGCCGATTGCAATAATCTTTCCTTGAACAATCTCGCCTTCTTTGAAGTCCATCACGGTGCGCTCATAGAGCGACATCAGTTCCTTGACGTCTTCAGCAGGTTGTTCTCCTTCCTTTGCTTTCAGGTCTTCCAGACGAATAGTGCGCCCTCGATATTCCAAGGTTTCGCGAGGGGTTGATGGCGGCATTTTGGCCGGAAGTTCTACCTTCGGAATCTGTTCTTCAGTTTTCTCGGGTTCCGAGCCCTGGTTCTGGGAACTTCGGGTTGTTTCTTCGTTCATGGGTTAACTACTCCTTCGACTTGTTTTCACATCTTCCTCCTGCTCCCGGCGCATAACCGGGTTTGCTATTTCAGAAGGAAGGTTTCGTTGATGGTCTATCAATCTATATCTTTCATTTAACGCAAATGCGGATAGGGAATCACATCGCGCTGATAAATCGGACCCTTTTCTTTGACGATGTGTCCGGGAGTCTCGAGAGAGAGCGTTCGAATTCTCTCCAGCGTCTCTTCGGAAATACGCTGGTATCGCTCTTTTGCCGGAAGCTCCGGCGATGCAAGTTCTGACAGAGAAACGGGCGCGCCAATAACGATTGAGATGCGCGGTCTCCGAAAAAGTGCGCGCCACGGATGATCAGAGCCATGAATATAGACGGGAACAATCGGCGCATCGGTCAGACAAGCTACCCATCCGATTCCGATTTTCGCTCGCAGAAATCCTCCCGATGGGGCGCGGGTTCCTTCCGGAAAAATCAGCAGCGCTCCGTCCTGATTCAAAATCTCCCGCGACTGATTGAGCGCCTTCCGGTCAAAACCGGATCGGGTTACCGGAAAAGCGTTCAGGTACCGAATGAGACTCCCCAAGATACGATTTTTAAATAATTCGATTTTTGCAAAGAAATGAATCTCACGCCGCACTCCCCCTCCCATAATCAGCGGATCAAGATTCGAACGATGATTGGAAGCAAGAATACATTTCGCCTTTGACGGAATATTCTCTTGCCCTCGAACCTTTAATCCAAAAAGAAGGATAAGCGACCAACGAACCAGTCCGCTGCAAAGAGCATAACCGAATCTCATGAGCTCTTCTTCGCCTTTTTAGGCTTTTCCCGTTCTCGCGCTAAGGCAACAATCTTCTCGACTTGTTCTTTGAGTGCGAGTTCTGTCGTATCGAGTACGATAGCATCAACCGCGCATGAGAGAGGGCTGTGTTCGCGGGTGCTGTCCCGCTCATCTCGCTGAGCCAACGCCTGACGAACATCTTCTTCAGGTTGATCAATGCCCTGCCCATTCAGGTCTTTTACTCGCCGTCGGGCGCGTTCATCCAAATCGGCGGTCAGATAAATCTTGATAGGCGCATCCGGAAAAACCACGGTGCCGATGTCTCGCCCCTCGACGACAACGCCGCCTTTCTTTCCCATTTCGCGCTGCCGAGCTACCAGGAATTCCCGGACGGTCGGATTTTCGGAAACCGGCCCGACCCAGAGAGAAATTTCCGGAATGCGAATCGCTTCCGTGACATCTTTTTCATTTAGAAAAATCCGCACCTGTCCGTCTATTTCTGTCTGATCAATTTGACTATCCCGCAGGGCTTCTTCGATAGCCTTGGAATCCTGCAGATCAACACCCTGTTCAAGCATTTTCAGGGCGACGGCCCGGTACATCGCTCCCGTATCCAGATACCGGTATCTCAGAGCTTCTGCCACAAGACGAGCTGTACTGGACTTCCCGGAACCAGCCGGGCCATCTATAGCAATCACCAGCTTTTTCACGATTCTTACCGCTTAATGCGAGCTCCTTTTTCCTCGTCAATGAAAATATGAACTACCATTTTACCCGGATGAATCTCTTCCGATGCATCCGATGGAAAACGCTCCCAAGGGAAATTCGATGACGTGTCTTCTGCGTTTGCTTTCTGTCCACGCTCCAGATAGGCTTGTACACGCTGGCGCCATAATTCCATGTTCGCTTCACGAAGATCAATCCAACCATTGTGCGCCCAGTTGTTAACGGCTTCCGGAGTGGCGTCAAATACATCGGTGCCGGAATACGGAGGAATCTTGACTTCTGGTCCCCTGAGCAGGGTTTGCCCATCTGAAAGCAGGATTGGAATTCCGATTGAAAGTACACGCGCGCGAAGTTCTGCATCACTCCGAATTAATGCTTCAGTTACCTGAGACAGCTCTTGCGCGCTTTGTGAAACAACCGTCTGAAAAGTGCGTGCGGTCTTGCGAAGCATATGAGCTTCATAGAGTAATTTCGAGAGTCGCGGAGGGCCAAGAATTTCAAACGCAACGGATTCGATACCATGTTCCGCTTCCAACTTGGCCATATGTTTCAGGGCCGACTCTCGAAGAATTCCCGCGCGGTAGGTCGGGCCCATCGAAACACTGTCCAGAGCCGCGACCACATCCAATCCGGAATTTCCGCCCTCAATCTCCCATAAAACCGCTTGCGCGATTTCTTCGGGAGTCACAAATTCCATCTGCTCAGCGGCGGTAATCGCAAAAAATTCCCCGGCAGAAAAAATACCGTTCTCTCCGGTATCAATATAGACCGATTCGAGATTTCTATCCAGAGCCACACCCGCATCGCTCTTCTTGCGAGAGAAACGAGCTTCCAACTTCTCCGCTTTTTCCGGAGGGCAATCATACATACGAATCGGCTGTCCTCCCCGTTTGACCTCGCCGTAAGCGATTTCCTTCCAGGCAATTATCGCCGCGGGTTTTATCTCCTTGATGTAAGGACATCCGGGAGTGCGTCCCATGAGAAACAGAAGCATCGAGTGAGCGCCCGCGAGTGATGATTTGGAGAGAAGCTGCCCTGACGGACGTCCCTCGGAGTGGGTATAGGGGATATTCAAACCCATGCCGCCAGTTCCTGTCGTACCCACTTTGACGTAAGTATGAGTGCCGGCTCGCCGCGTTCCATCCAAAAGCACCTGGACATGACGAATAAGCTGAGGAAGCGAAACCGTGCCCAGAAATTTCTCTGTTTCTTCAAAACAGTTTTCCCCGTGTACTCCCTTTTCCCGGGCGGAATCCAAAACGGTCTTCGTCCGGAAATACGCCTTATAGATATCCTGATAGGCGAGACCAGTCGCGCTGTTGACACAATCGACGATAACATCCGGCTGATGCTTCGTGATAATCCGATTTAAGAAAAATCGAGACAGTCTCTCTTCGGTTGGACGTTCGAAGACATCCGAAATGAATTGACGCCGCAGTTCCGAATCTTCCATCACTTCAGCGCGGGACTTGTCTTTCAGATCCTCCGTAACGAAGATATCTCCCCAGAGAGGGATATATTCGACTTGTGGAAATTCCTTTTCCAGAATTGCGCAAGCTTCTTTCGCTTCATGCTCTCGCAGCGAAAGCAAACACAGCGTCTTTGGTCCGCGAGCCAGAATTTTCCGGCAGACCGCCATGCCAACCAGTCCCCAGCCTCCAATGACCATCACTCGTGAGTTTTTCAGATTCATTTAAGTTTCTTCCTTTTTCTCGGCGGGACCCCACTCGCGCACCAGCT
>CBDVDL010000164.1:0-4775 GCA_965372735.1 uncultured Alphaproteobacteria bacterium
CCTGAAAAGAGCGTTTCCCAGCCTCCGGTTGGGTAGTCGCGGTTGATACTGATAGTAATATTGCCGTCTAAGGCATCGCTGTTCCAATAAATCGTATCGGTCGCGCCGACATACCACGTTTCTCCCCCATTCGGGGAGGTAAGGGCAAGCGAAGGAGCGGGATGCAGGAAATCCATCAAGACCGGGATGTGATCGGAAGCACGCTGGAGTGCATTAGCCATATCCTGCGAGACGGCATAGTTCGGTGGGTCATTGATGGAATCGTTGAAATGGTTTCCATCGTTGCCGTATTCCGTGTAGGTCGAAGTCAGGCATTGGAACTCGCCAGCGGAGAGAAAGGCATCCGAAGAGAGAATCTGGTCGAATCGGTCATCCATCCCGCCTGTTGCGCCGCCATCTCCTGGATCTAAATAGGGGGTTCGCGTCGACTGCGTGTGGACATAGCGATATGTGTAGTTGTTGTTCCAATCACCGGGAGTGTTTATCGGGTCGAAACTGCGTCCCGAATTATCCGCCTCGGAACCGATGAGTTTTTGATAACCAAGGTCGTCGCTGGAATAGCAATTGAAATCGCCCATGACAAGGAAGTCGGATCCGTCAGGAAGCGCGTTCAGATGATTTCGAAGCATGGTGGCTTCTTCGAGGCGTTTGTTCTCATCCGTCGATGTATCTCCCGCTTTGAGGTGCAGGGAATAGACCCGGAACTCCCCGGTCGCGTCTGTACCTTTGGGTTTCAACACATACTCGCTGATATCGCGGCGCGGCGTCGAAAGCTGCTGCGTGGAAACATACGTCACAGTACTTGCTCTGTAATAGCATGCATTATCCGTGTCATACCCGTTCGTCCACGGGACTAACAACCATTCGCCGGGTTCGACATAATTCAAAATATCGTTCAAGAATTGATTGACTCCGGATGAACTGGTCTGTTCCTGCGTCACGACAATATCCACATCCAGCGCACCGAAAATCGTTCGAAAAGCGGGGATGCGTTCAGCACAAGTGCTTCCGCAGAAATTCAGCACATTATAAGTCGTAATATGTAATGTATCAGTGCTTTGAGCCCTTACAACTGAATGCGATGAAAATACCAGAAGTATCGCAATTGTCATCTGAAAGAAGGAAGAAGACAAAAAGTGATTTCTACGTTTCATTTTTTCCTCATCGAATTCTGTCAATCATTCAAAAGTACATCTGACCCACGTTGTCATACAGGTTTCAGCCAATTCGCTCTATCTAATAATTTACTTCTAAGATAGCAAGAAAGCAAGGAAAAATATGCGGCTCCGTATTTTAATTACAGAGAAGTCACTTGCAACTAATCGGCGAAGTGTTTATATTTTCTGAATTAGAAAGTGCGCAAGGATTTGGCGTTTTCCAGAAGTGATAATGGCTTAAAAAAGCCACGAACATCAAATCTCAACTATTTGATAATTAGCGAATAACAGGAAGTAAAACATGCAAACCGAGCTAATCTCCTGCACGGATGTGCCCATTCAGGTTGCGGGGAATGAGGAAGATTTTGAGTTCCTTTTTCGCCATTTTTTCCGGATGAGAGGCCCCAAACTTATGGCGGCCGATCAGAGGTGGCTTCCTCCAACGGACTTATTCGAAACTCAGGATGCTCTCGTGCTTGTCATGGACATTGCGGGGATTGATCCTAACGATGTCTCCGTAAAAATTGAAGGGCATACTCTGACTATTCGGGGAATTCGGCGGGAGTTTTCGAAATATCCTAAGAGGAACTACTATTTAATGGAAATCGATTTTGGGCCTTTTGAACGGCGATTCCAGTTGCCGTGGCTGGTGGATGAAGAGAAAATAGAAGCACGTTATTCCGACGGTTTTTTGGAGGTGCTGATGCCGAAACAGACGTCAGCATTTTCGACAGACGCGGTTCATATCACTCCAAAGGAGGATGACAATGGCTGAGCAGAATAATACGATTGCACCGCCGCCCGGAGCGACGCCTCCTCCCTCCGGAGAAAAACCGGATATCCTTGTCATTCCTGAAGTGCTTCCCGCGTTGCTGCTCAGCGAGGTTATCATTTTTCCGAATGTCATTGTGCCGTTGGTTGTCACGGATGAACGCATGGTCAAGCTGATCAACGATGCGTTGAGTGGATCGAAGATTATCGCAACGTTCGCCCGGATTGTCAATCCTGAAGGCACGGAAATCGAGAATCAGTTTTATGATGTCGGCACCGCGGTTCAGATTTTGAAAATGTTCCGTGTACCGGATGGGTCTGTTCGTCTGTTAGTGCAGGGATTGTCGCGTATCCAGCGAGTGGAAATAGCCAGCACCGATCCTTACCTGATTGTGCAAATCGAGGTCATGAAGTTTGATCGGCGTCGGAGTCTGAAGGTTCAGGCGCTGATGCGGGCGATTTCGGATGAGTTTCACCGGGTCATCGACTACTCCACGCATATTCCGGATGAAGTGAAAATCGCGACGTATAATATTACAGACCCGGCAGTCCTTGGCGATATTGTCGTTTCGAATCTCAATATCAAACTTGAGCAGAAGCAGGATGTTCTTCAAACATTCAACCTCGAAGAGAGGCTTGTAAAAGTCGCAACTCTGGTTCATCATGAATTGAAACTTCTCCAGCTCGGTTCCAAAATTCAGACCGAAGTTGAAGGCGAGATGGAAAAGAACCAGCGCGAATATTTCCTTCGGGAGCAGTTGAAAGCGATTCGCCGGGAACTTGGTGAAGAAGAGGATGCCAGCGCAGAACTTCTGGAACTGGAAAGTCAGATTATGGACTCCGGCATGTCTGAAGAGGCTCAGGAAGTCGCGCTTAAGGAATTGAATCGTCTGAAGCGAATGAGCGTAGCGTCTGCGGAGTACACGGTGTCACGGACGTATGTCGAATGGCTCATCGCGCTGCCTTGGACGAAATCATCGGAAGACACGCTGGATATTAATCACGCAGAGAAAATTCTGAATGAAGATCATTACGGGCTCGAAGATGTCAAAGAACGCATCCTTGAATTCTTAGCGGTGCGCAAGCTGAAGCAAACCATGAAAGGGCCGATTTTGTGTTTCGTCGGGCCGCCCGGAGTGGGGAAGACATCATTGGGGCGTTCTATCGCACGGGCGATGGGGCGGAAATTCAGCCGCATGTCTCTGGGAGGAATGCGGGATGAAGCGGAGATTCGCGGTCATCGTCGAACCTATATCGGTGCATTGCCGGGGCGTATTATTCAGTCGCTTCGCCGTGCGGAAGTCAACAATCCGGTGGTGATGCTCGACGAAATCGATAAGCTCGGTCAGGATTTTCGAGGCGACCCGGCATCTGCGCTTTTGGAAGTGCTCGACCCGGAACAGAATTTCAGTTTTCAGGATCACTATCTGGACGTGGAGTTTGACCTTTCGCGGGTGATGTTTATCACGACAGCAAATGATATCGTGATGATACCATCGCCGCTTCGAGACCGGATGGAAATTCTTCAATTATCCGGGTATATCCGGCAGGAAAAAGTCGAGATTGCCAAACACTATCTGGTTCCCCGTCAGCTTGACGAGAATGGTTTGATAATAAGCCATCTGCTTTTCACCACCGGAGGATTGGAAACCATCGTCTCGCAGTACACGCGTGAGGCGGGCGTCCGAAAATTAGAACAGCAGATTGCCGGCGTGTGCCGGAAAGTCGCTCGAAATCTTGCTCAGAGAAAAGCGAAGAAAGTGACTATCACTCCCAAGAACATCGGGGATTATCTGGGGGTTCCGAGATGGCTGGAAGACAAAGCGTCGAAGAAACCGGAAATCGGTCGCGCCACCGGGCTTGCATGGACGCCTGTCGGCGGAGACATTCTCGCTATCGAATCGACTTGGATGCCGGGAGCCCGCGCGCTGCAGGTCACCGGGCAATTAGGCGATGTAATGAAAGAAAGCGCCACGATTGCGCTTTCGTATTTACGGGCGAATGCCGAGAAATTCGGAATGGCGGAGGACGTGCTCAAACGCCGTGATATTCATATTCATGTGCCGGAAGGAGCCACGCCGAAAGACGGCCCGTCCGCCGGAATTACATTATGCGCGTCGCTGGCGTCCCTGTTTTTGAATGCACCGGTGCGCAATGATGTCGCCCTGACCGGTGAAATTACACTGCGTGGCCGCGTGCTTCCCATTGGGGGATTGCGAGAAAAAGCCGTCGCGGCGCACCGCGCCGACATCCATGAAATCATACTTCCTCGGCGAAATGAAAAAGACCTGCAGGATATTCCGGAGAATATTCGCGAGCAAATGAAATTCATCTTCGTTGATCGCATCGACGAAGTTCTCGAGCACGCTCTGATTAAGAAACGCACGTCGAAGCGATGAGTGTTAGTTTCCAACTGCGCCGGTTGCTGTTCTGGGATTTTTTCTTTCCTCCAATTTGTTCGCTGTGTGATCGTTCTCTCGAAAGGGACGATATTCTTTTCTGCGGTCACTGTCTGGACGCATGCGAGATTGCTCATGCCGTTGATTTGCCGCCCTTCCGACAGGTGGACCGTCCCAGTGCCGCCTTCCTGATGCATCACCACCCGAAAGACCCTGTTCGAGCTCTCGTGCACGCGCTGAAATATGACGGCCATCGAGTACTGGCCGACTCAATGGCGCAGCGATGGAGTTTGACGATTCCGGCAGATATTCGCAAGCAGGAAGCGACGTGGATTCCGGTGCCGCAATACTGGGCGAGAGGATGGCAGCGCGGCTTCAGTCAGAGTGCGCTTTTAGCTAAAGCCTTGCAAAAAGAATTGGGTTTTTCTCTGGAACTGAAACTCCTGCG
>CBDVDL010000165.1:0-4760 GCA_965372735.1 uncultured Alphaproteobacteria bacterium
GTGAGCAATCTTTCCGGATGGAAGAATCGGTGCTTAGTGGAGAAGAGGTCACGATTACCGCCGAACGGGATATCGTCCGCACAGATATCACGTCATCGACACATATTGTTACCCGCGAAGAAATTGAAGCCCTTCCTGTAACGACGTACCAGCAGGCTCTCGCAACGACAGCCGGAGCGGTTGGAACCGGAACGAATATTCATATCCGAGGTGGTCGGCGCGACGAGATTCTTTATCTGGTCGATGGACTTCAAGTCAAGGATCCGCAGTTTCAGTACCGTTCTTTGGATGTGGGTTCAGGCTCTATCGCCGAAATGATTGTATTAACGGCAGGTTTTAATGCGGAATACGGAGATGCACAGTCCGCTGTCGTGAATCTGGTCGTCCGCGAAGGAGACCCGGAATATCACGGCCAGGCGCGCCATCTTATGGATCTGGAAGGGGATGAGCATTACCAGGACTATGACTATACGGAAGCTTCGATATCGGGTCCTGAACCCATCACGAGTTATATTCTACCGCGTTTGGGCACCCGCATTCCCGGAACCATGAGCCTTTTTGCTTCCGGCAATGTTTGGTCACGGAATTCCAATTCACGAGGGGTGCCTGTCAACACGAGTGACTGGTATCGCCATCAGGTGACTGATCTCTTTGGTCTGGATGTACGCAAGAACTTTGCTTATTCAGCCTCGAGTATGAAACTGACGTACGTTCCAGCTCAGAAATACAAGATCGCCTTGGGATGGAATCAATCTCAGCAATGGGAAAACGACTATTGGTATCGACTTTCACGACACTTCCCCTACGACTTTTCACCGGAACAACAAAGCACAGGCATTCATAATCTTTCCGGTATCAAAGGCTACACATCCCATGCGAGGGACTTCCCCAATCTCTTCGGAATCGATGATGACGGAGACGGTCGCATTGACGAAGAGGCTTTGAATTGGGCTGACGACGATCTGGACGGCTTGATTGACGAAGACCTTCAGCTCTATGAATACAATGCCAATGATCACGTCCGAGGAGATCGTATTCGCGATCAGCAGTTGTCCGCAAGCTGGAATCACACCATCAATCAGAAGACATTCTACACGATTAAGCTGAGTGCTTTCACGGCCAATCGCGTGGTGTCCGCCAATGGAAAATCGCCGGCGGAGTATGGCGAACCCGCAGAACCCTTCACGGATCTACCCGATGATGAGGGCAAATATAACAGCCGGTATGACATCGGCGAACCGTTTACGGATATGGATGGCGATGGTCTATACGATTCCGGAAATCCCGCGAACGCGACTCCATCGGTCAGCGGTTTCCACATCGCCGGTGATGGTCTTGCTGGGAATTATCAGCAATTGGTTCCGGATTGGGCGGATTTTCTGTCGACCACATGGACAGCGAAGGTTGACGTCACGTCCCAAGTCACGCTCCGGCACTTACTCAAGACAGGTCTTGAATTCAACTACTATGATACTCAGTCGGAAGATAGACCCTACCCTTCTATCGATAATGGCGGGGAAGGCATCTATACGGATGTTTACCGTACATTCCCCATTCAGGGCGCTGTCTATGTTCAAGACAAAATGGAGTACAAGGACATTATTGTCAACGCCGGTCTGCGCTTGGATTACTGGAATGTCAGATGGACAAAGGAGCCGACTGCCAGAACGGATGAAAGCGGAAATTACGTTGACTATGAGGTACCGGCCAAAGCAGGGAAACTCTATCTCTCGCCGCGGTTAGGTGTTTCTTACAGCGTAACCGAGAAAGACGTATTCCATTTCAACTATGGCTATTTCTATCAGCGCTCACGTCTGGACTATTATTTCACGGCCGTTGATCAACTTCAAACAGGTGGTACTCCGATTGTCGGAAATCCCGATCTGGATCTGATGAAAACTATCGCCTATGAGTTAGGTGTTCGTCACCAGTTCGCGCAAGATTTCTTAATCGACATTTCGACGTACTACAAAGACATTAAGAACTGGATTCAAACTGCCTCTCAGAACCAACTCTACTTTGACCTTTATGGCCGTGTTCTCGTCGGCTCAAATGCGGCGATTTACTACAATGCGGATTATGCGTCCATCCAGGGTTTCGAGTTCAATGTCACGAAGCAATACGGAGCAAATCTCGCCGGGCGATTGACCTATACTCTGTCTTGGTCGAATGGCAAGAATTCGTACAACATCGGCTCGGATGTCACACGCGCCAACTACATCGATCCGAAACGAGAGACTCCTCTCGCTTGGGCCCGACGCCACGCGATCGTCGGCAATATTGGCTTTAATTTCCCTCTGAAAGGGGAACCATTTTCGACAGAGTGGCTGCAGTCCGGATGGAACATTAACGTCCTTTCGCAAGCGCTGTCAGGTCTGCCCTACACTCCGACGAATGCCAACGGCACCGACATCGAGGGGCGCGAATTTTCCGAGCGTTCCCCTTGGACGTACACCACTGATTTGAATGCCGAACGAGATTTCAATTTTGGTAATTTGGCCTGCCATCTGCTCCTCGAGGTACGCAATCTTTTCAACGCCCGCAACGTCCTCGGCTGGGATCGCAACCGGTACACGATGGACACCTACGTGGAGCACGGTGGACAAGCGGGATATGTCAACGACAATATTTCCCCCAATTATGGTCTGAACCCCAAAGCCGGACCGAACCCTGATGCCTGGGATGTACGACGTCTCCTTCGGCTGGGGCTCGCGGTTGATTTCTAAGGAGAGGGGAGAACCAACTCATGAGATATTTTTCTTTGCGCTTTTTCATTCTGGCTCTTCTAATCACAGGTATGATAACCGCCGCCGTTGCGGTGGCACGTACCGTGGCCGAAAGGAGTGGAAAAGGCGATCCGACAATTCAAGAAGCGGATCCTGATGCGCGCAAGTCAATGATCATGCACGACGTTGGAAACGTGCGAATGGCGATGGCAAACTGGGGAGAACAAGGGAATCCGGATGGTGTGGTGGGTTTCAAAGGATTTGAATACCCCATCAATTCCGGCAACGATTTCCTTTTCTCAGCTGGTATTTGGATTGGCGCCATTCTTAATGACGAACGGCTTGTTTCAACAGCGACGGACGGTGATAACGGCACCAACGAGTTTTACCCCGTGCATATTGGAACTTACCCGGCGGCAAACTCAGGAGATTTCGGAGACTGGGTTGTATCATCCACCAATTTGGAGGAGCTGAGTGGTCGGTTCTATGTGCGAGGCGCCAAAGGGGTGGATGACGACGGAGACTGGACCATCGCGGATGATTTGGATGGCGACGGAAAGCCATCCTCCGACTGGGACGGAGACAGCTTAGATGCCAATGGCGACGGCAATCCCAAGTATGATCCGGAACCCCATATTGACGAGGATCCTGCCGGCGATATCTCCTGCGACTATATCGACAACGACTTCGATGGTCTGGTTGATCTGGAAGATCCTGACCTCGATGGCGATGCCAATCCCGGAAGTCTGGATGATGACGGCGACGGCCTGTTCGATGAAGACGGCGCGTCACGAGGTGTTCAGGAATACTTCTGCATCTATCAAGATGACATCGAGGACGCCTACGTCGGCAGTCCGGACAATGACGGACACACCCCTCTGAAAATCCAAGTTTCACAGCGAACTTACGCCTATCCGGAAGAATACGCGGCGGATTTCATCCTGTTGGATTTCACAATCCGCAACATCGGGCAATTGACATTGCATGATGTCTTTATTGCCATGTTCTCGGATCCTGATATCGGAGCGCGCGGTGAAGGCGGTGACGCCGCTTCCCTCGATGACTTCAACTACTATGACGAGGACCGGCTGATGATGGTTCAGTACGATGATCCGAATGACGATGACGGTCCCGGCCCGGGAGTATTCGCCATTCGCGTTGTACAAACACCGATTCCGCTCGAAGACCTCCAAATAACCTTTGCCAATTTTGAACGAACTTCCGGCGGCGATCCCGACCTGAATATCGATAAATACAGCCTTATCGAGTCCGGTACAATTGCACCTCCAACGGAAGAACCGGGAGACTGGCGTATGCTTCTCGGTTTCGGTCCAGCGGAAGGTGAATTCGCTATTGCACCGGGTGAAGAACTGCCCATCACAGTTGCTTTCATTGCCGGAGATGACACGGCCGACGTTTCGAAAAATGCGGACTGGGCTTTGCGCCTATTCAACAACGACTTTCAGGGGCCTTCCGCGCCGAACGCGCCTCTCTTTTCGGTGACTCCGTATTCCGATCATGTCCGTATTGCGTGGCAGTCAAATGCAGAAACATCCATTGATCCAATTACTCAGGAAATGGATTTTGAGGGCTACACCATCGAACGCTCGTACAATCAGCAAGACTGGCATACGCTGGCCTATTACGATTTGATCGATACGCTCGAAGGTGAGTTCGAGTGGCAGAATTACAATCTTGGGATGCCGACGGATTGCACCTGGTTTGAGGATGCTCATTTTGAATATTACTTCGATGATACGGATCTCATTCCGGGACATACATACTATTACGTCGTCCGAGCTTTTGACAAAGGTGTTGAGGGCGCCGGTATTCTGATTTCATCCCGCACGGGGAATTATCTCGAAGCTCAAACCGTATTGAATGAAGAAACGGGAGCACCTGAGGAACTGGCAGATGTTTATGTGTACCCCAATCCGTATAAAGGTTCCCATAAGGGTGAAGCCGGTGGTGAAGTCAACCCGTCAAAGGGATTGATTGAGTATCCCCGCAAACTCTATTTTAAAAATCTACCGG
>CBDVDL010000166.1:0-4692 GCA_965372735.1 uncultured Alphaproteobacteria bacterium
ATCGGGAATAGCAAGCAACTTTTCATTTTGCCTGTCCCCAGCCTCTTCTCGAACGAACTCATCCGCTTGACTTAGCAGACTGCTCGAAATTTCCCGGATTTTGGCCCCTGCACGTGACAAAGCGCGACTGTCGATGTCAGCTCCTTCTTCTGCCATGAAAGGTAGAACCTTCAAACGCAGGTAGTTGCGCCGATATCCCGTGTTTTGATTGCTTGAATCCTCACGCCATTCAAGTCCCCGATTTTCAGCATAATGACGAACTTGCTCCCGCAGCACGGAAAGCATAGGGCGCAGAATCCTCCCCCGCTCTTTCGGGATAGACGTCCATTCCCACCAATCCGGGCTCTGGATAAAGCGCATTAGGAATGTTTCAGCGGAATCATCGGCTGTGTGAGCGGTCAGAATGCGATGGCAATGTTCGTTGTCCGCCATCTCGTTCAGCGCCTGATAGCGCAACTTGCGGGCGGCGGCTTCACGTGAAAGCTTTTTTTCGCGCACAAGGGCAAGCGTGTCCACTGTTAGGTGACAAGCTGTCAGTCCCAGACGATTAGAGAGGTTCAGAACGAACTCGGTATCTTGCCGGGATTCCGGGCGAAGGCTGTGATCAACGTGTCCGACGACTAACGTAAAATCCTTCTCAGATGCCAAGCCTGCAACAATATCAAGCATTACAATGGAATCAAGTCCGCCTGAAATGGCAAGCAGCAAACGCAAACCGTTCGGCTCGTGTTTTAGAACGTCCCGGACTTCTTCTATGATATGTGCTTCGCGAATATCCATCTTGCTCTCAAACGAAGAACCCGCCACACAGGCGGGTGTTTATCGCCGCTGACGACAAAGCCAGCAAATAAGTAGCGGAGGGGGGACTCGAACCCCCGACTCATGGCTTATGAAGCCACCGCTCTAACCAACTGAGCTACTCCGCCAAAGGAATTTCTCGTAATATTTGGATATATCCAAATGATTTTCAATCCTTTAATATAGCAAATAATGAGTCCAAAAACAAGTGCTTGCATTGACTTCAATATTATCATCCATATTGCATGGATATTCAGCTATATAAACATGTCCTAATAGAAATTCTATCGATAGTAAGGAACGTTTTCGGTGTCTATAGACATCTATTTCGAAAGCTTGAATGCCTTGTTCCATTTAGAGAACAATGTATCATAGCTTGAGATTCCGCAAAATTGTTGTAATATCTTTATAAATATTATGCAATTACCACCCTTAGAACGATGGAGTATCTTAAGAACAGACTCGAGATTTTAGATGTTAAGCGGCAAAATTATTGCATCTACCAATCCGGAAAAAGGTTGACAATCTGAAATTTTGTCTTTAGATTTAAACAATTGATTTCTGTGTTAATTCATTTCAAAGGAAAATCCTTGCGACATCCTTCATCTTCACATATCCTTGTCACCGGTGCAGCGGGTTTTATTGGGTCGCATGTCTGTGATATGCTCCTGAAAAGCGGGAATAAAGTTGTCGGCTTAGACAACTTCGATCCCTATTATCCGCGTGCTGAAAAGGAAGAAAACATCCGCCTTGCCAACGACAGTTCTGATTTCACTCTCATCGAAGGGGATATCCGTGATGCCGAACTGACTGCTCACATCTATCAGGATTATGATATATCTTCCGTTATACATCTGGCCGCAAGAGCCGGTGTCCGGGCGTCTATTTTAGAACCCGAATTGTGCATGGATGTCAATGTTCGCGGGAGCGCAATTCAGCTTGAAGCGGCGCGAGAAGCGGGTGTGAAGCGATTCATTTTTGCATCGTCGTCATCGGTTTACGGCGACCAATCGAAAGTCCCCTTCTGCGAATCCGATGCGACCGAACGTCCGCTTTCTCCCTATGGCGCAAGCAAAAAAGCGGGGGAAACGCTCTGTTATAGCTACTATCATCTTTACGATATGTCCATCGCTTGCCTGCGTTTTTTTACGGTCTATGGGCCGAGACAGCGGCCAGATTTGGCGATTCGCAAATTTGCCGAGCTGGCACTGGCTGACAAACCGCTGCCTGTTTATGGCGATGGTTCCTCGCGGCGTGACTACACCCATATCAATGATATTTTATCCGGTATGCGTGGAGCGATGGACTGGTGCTCTGCGACCGAAGAACCTCGTTATGGTATCTTCAATCTTGGTTCCAGTAATCCGATTACTCTGAAGGATTTATTGGATCTCCTCTCGAAAAGCCTGCAAATTCCTCTGAAGCACAAATCCTTACCCTTTCAGTCCGGCGATGTCTTCCAGACCTATGCTGATACGTCACTGGCGGAGCGCGAGCTTGGTTTTCATAACAACACTGCCTTTGAAAACGGTCTCGTCGATTTTTGTCGGTGGCTAAAAAACCGATAGCCCATTAATAACAGATTAATGTTCATGCATTAGCCGTCTTCGCGTGAAGGTGGCTGTTTTTACTTGCTTCTTTGCAAAGATTTTCTCTTCTTTAAAAGTTGAAAACCTTAATCTTTCACAGCAGGAGACATCCATGACGCAGATTTTCCAATCAATCATCCTGACAGCACGACCTGCCGCAGGCAAGAGCGAAGTCATTGATTTTCTTAAAAAAATGAATCCAAAAGACCGACGGAAACGTTTTCACATTGGCCAAATCGCTGAAGTGGACGACTTCCCTTACATCTGGGAAAAATTTGAAGAGGACGATATTTTCACGAAATATGGCCGCGAAAGGCTGTATTCAGATGAAAAATACTGGTTCAAAGATCAGTGGCTGTGGGATTTCTTCCTTGAGAAAATGAACATCGCTTATGCCAAACTTCTCCGAGATCCCAAAATATCCGATACGACCATTTTGGTTGAGTTTGCCCGAGGGGGAGAAAACGCACTGGCGAATGCCTTTTCAATTCTATCAAAAGATATTCTGAAGCAAGCGGGTATTCTCTACATTGATGTCTCGTATAAAGAGTCCGTCCGTAAAAACCAGCGACGGTTTCGCCCGGATGAAGCGGATTCCATTCTGTATCACTCCCTACCCAATGACAAGATGGAGTTTTATTACAAAGTTAACGATTGGCATAAATTGGCGTCGGACAAGCAAGGCGTACTCACTCTCAAGGACATTAAAGTTCCCTATGCCGTTTTGCCAAACGAACCGGAAGTGACGGATACTCCCGAACATTTAGCGGCTCCTTTAGAGGATGCCCTGAATAAGTTATGGAAAGAATATTCGGCCACGCGATAAATTTTACTTTCTCTATAGAGGAATATGAAAACGAATCAACCAAAATCACTACGCCGCTTCAAACGAGTCACGAAAAGCTGGGATGAATTCTGGGCGGAATTCTGGCATATCCGATTGATGAAAGATGATCCGTCCCGTGCGATGAAAAGCCAGCAGGTTGTTGCCCTCTGCAAGGAAGTCCTCCGGCTCAAAAAAGGCGAACGGTTGCTTGACCTTGGGTGCGGTGCGGGATTTCAAGCGCAACTCTTTGGTGAACTGGGCCTTGAAGTTTTAGGGATAGACATCTCGCCTCCCCTGATTAAGCATGCCAAGAAGCTGAACGCGAAGCAAAAGAATCACGTCTCTTTTCAAGTCGGCGATATGCGTGAGATAGATTTCGATAACGAATTCGATGCCGTTGTAATTTTGGGCTGTAGCTTTGGATTCGGGAGTGATGAAGAAAATTATCGAACGCTGGAAAACATTGCACGCGCACTCAAACCCGGCGGCAAGCTGCTGCTGACCGGCCAGCACCCGTATGCAGCTTCCAATCATGCGGGACCGGAGTGGCTGGAAACCGATGAAGGCGTACTTTTTCATCGCGGAGAATTTGACCCTGTCACCGCGAGACTGAATGGATTGTGGGAGCTTGTACGACCCGATGGCACCCTTGTTGATGAAGGCGATAATCCCGAAAAAAACGGGATTCGCTGCTACAGTGTTCCCGAATTACACCAAATGTTCACTCAAGTCGGTTTGGAAACCAAAGGTTTCTATGGAACATGGCTCCTCCCCCCGACTCCGATTCAATGGTTTTCGAATGAACTGATTGCCAAAGCGCAGAAACCAAAACGCCGACAAAGAAAAGCCAAGTCAACGAAAATCAAATGACAGCCCTGCGAACACAATTAGGTCCTTTTGAGCTGACGTCTCCGCTCGTATTGGCACCGATGGCAGGCTATACGGATTTTCCTATGCGCCGGCTGGCGTGTCGCTATGGTGCGGGGCTTGTGTTTTCCGAAATGCTGTCAGGAGAAGGAACCCGGCGGCGAAATCCCAAGACGTTTCAAATCGCGAGGTTCACGCCGGAAGAGCGGCCGATTATTCTTCAGTATTTCGCCGTAGAGCCTCAGATGGCATCAGATGTCGCGAAAGTTCTTGAAGAACTCGAACCGAACGGTCTGGATTTGAATTTCGGATGTCCTGTCAAGAAAATCGTACAGTATTCCGGAGGCGCAGCGCTGCTTAAGGACGTTCCACTGATGGCAAGAATTGTAGAGGCGGCGGTCAAAGCGACATCTTTGCCGGTATCGGTGAAGATACGCGCCGGGTGGGATGCGCAATCTGTTAATGCCGTTGAAGCCGCTCGGGCGGCAGAAGAAAGCGGCGCGTGCTGGGTAACGATCCATGCGCGAACACGGAGTGAATTCTACGCGGGCTCAGCTCACTGGGAATGGATTGGAGAGGTGAAACAAAACATCTCCATTCCGGTGATTGGAA
>CBDVDL010000167.1:0-4690 GCA_965372735.1 uncultured Alphaproteobacteria bacterium
GGACATATTCAGCGAGGAGGGTCCCCGACAGCTCGGGATAGAGTCTTGGCTTCAAAGCTGGGAGCGGCGGCGGTTTTGGCACTGCGCGATGGCAAATCGGACATCATGGTCGGAGAAATTGGCGGAGAGGTGGTGCTCACGCCGTTGAATGATGTTATCTCAAAGCGCAAACCATTGAATCCATTTGAGTTGGAATTGACAGATCGATTGTCGTAAAATCGGTCAACGTGCAGGCTCAAATCGGACTGGGAACATTGAAGCCGGAAGATGTTACCGTTCAGATTTTTTCCGGTGTCCTGAATTCGGAGCGCATGATTGAGAAAGGGAATATTCTCGCGATGAAAATGGTCAAAGATACCGGAAATGGAGCCTACCTCTATGAAGGAACTCTCCCCTGCAGCCAGAGCGGATTGCATGGACTTTCCATCCGGGTGATTCCTTCCCATCCTGATGTCCCGAATCCCCTCCGTCTGGGTCTCATCACGTGGGCGACGATTTGATGAATTCTTATGGATAAGAAAAACCCGAAGCCGAACGCTTCGGGTTTTTTTATGGCTTAATACGTATGTGCGTCTTTTTGAAAAGGAAAGGGCAGGCTTAAGCCAGCCTTTAGGATTTTATATTCAATCTGTCACACCTACGGGCTGGCTCTGCCTGCCCGATTCGAACAGCAATTAACGGCATAAATTCTACAAGATAGCTTTAAGACGCTTTCGCCGAAATCGGTTTCGGTGTGATGGCGAGGTGGCGCTTTTCCATATCCAGCAGAGCTTCTTTGCGCCATAATCCGCCGCCGTATCCGACGAGTTTCCCCGATGAACCGATGACCCGGTGGCAGGGAACGATAATCCCCAGCGGATTTCGGCGATTAGCGGCGCCGACCGCTCTGCTTGCTTGTGGGTTGCCGACCACGCGGGCAATTTCCCCATAGCTGCGCGTTTCTCCATAGGGAATATCGCACAAGGCTTTCCAAACACGCATCTGAAACTCGGAACCTTCCATCACGTAAGGAATTGAGAATTCCTGAAGCTTTCCCGCAAAATAATCGTCGAGCTGTTTTTTCCAAGGTTTGAAACAATCGGCATCCCGTTTGGCGCGGTTGAACACCAGCGATTTCTTTTCATCTTCAAACTCGAGACGTAAAAGCCCCTGACTTACGGCGAGCAGCCGGATGATACCCAAAGGAGATTCATACAGGGTGTAAATCATTTTCATCTTTATGTCCGCTCCTAAATTCGCGTTTTCGAAAACATTCACTCGTGCAGCCCGTTCTCCGATACAGGGTCAATATGATAAAATTCTTTTATTTTTGCAAGTGTGATTTGTCAGAGCGATGTTAATAATATCCAATTTGTTGTTTTTCTACGCTCCTGCGTGCGGGAATGCGGGACGCGGGAGCGACCCGGCTCGACGGGTCATCACATTGCCGCGGCATGGCGTTAGTGTGCCCGGTAAACGAAAGAAAAAGCCCGGAAACATTTTCCGGGCTTAAAAAGTTGTTGTTCATATCGAATGACAGAAATTTAGCTACCGTATCTACGATTCGTCATCAAGCGGGACTTTTTCGCGCAGTTCGCGGAAAGCCAGCTCGCCGTTTTTCAGAATCACCTGAATGGTTGCGCCGCCGCCGAAACGACCTTTCAAAATTTCTTCCGCCAGAGGATCTTCGAGGCATCTCTCGACCGTACGTCGCAGCAGCCGTGCTCCGACCTCAGGTTTGTATCCTTCATCGATGAGGAAATCGCGAGCTTTAGGAGTGAGCACGACTTTGAAGTGCTGTTCCTCGATTCGTTCATTTGTCTCATCAATGTAGATATCCAGAATTTTCTGAATATGCTCCCGCTCCAGCATGTGAAAGATGATAATTTCATCGAGGCGATTTAAAAATTCCGGACGGAAGAGATTCTTTACCTCTTCGAGCATTTTACCTGCCATTTTATCGTAGTCAACCGTTTCCGCGCCCGAGAAACCAAACTGCACCGCCTTCTGCGCCTCGCGTGTTCCGAGGTTCGAGGTCATAATGAGAATCGTATTGCGGAAGTCCACCTTGCGTCCCGAACCATCGGTCAAATCTCCAGCGTCCAGAACTTGCAGCAGAATATTGAAAACATCCGGATGCGCCTTTTCGATCTCGTCGAGCAAGATGATGCTGTAAGGTTTGCGCCGAACTCTTTCGCTGAGCTGGCCGCCTTCATCGTAGCCGACATAGCCTGGAGGTGCTCCGATGAGGCGGGAGACGTTAAATTTTTCCATGTACTCGCTCATATCGATTCGAATGAGCGATGCCGGGTCTTGAAAAAGATATTCAGCCAAAACGCGTGCAAGTTCGGTTTTACCCACGCCGGTGGGCCCAAGAAAGAGGAACGACCCAATCGGGCGACGAGGATTTTTCAGGCCTGAACGAGCGCGGCGGAGTGATTTTGCGATGGTTTCGAGCGCTTCTTCTTGACCGATGATTTGTTTGCCGAGTGTTTCCGAAATCTTCAAGAGGCGCTGCTGTTCCGATAGCGCGACTTTCGAAACCGGAATGCCGGTCATCCGGGCGACGGTGGCAGCGATGTCATCTTCCGTGACTTCCAAAGGCGGTTGTGATTCGTTGCGCTCCCACGTATCTTTTTCCTGCTGAAGTAGAGCTTCGAGTTTGATTTTCTTGTCGCGCAGCATCGCCGCTTTTTCATATTTTTGACTCCGGACAAGATCATCTTTTTCCCGCCTAATCGCTTCCAGACTCTTTTCCAGTTCGAGGACGCGTTCGGGAACGACAATATGGGAGATGCGTACGCACGAACCCGTTTCATCCATGACATCAATGGCTTTATCGGGCAGATAGCGGTCAGTGATGTAGCGGTCGGAAAGCATCACGGCTGTGCGGATAGCTTCATCGGTGTACTTGACGCCGTGATGCTCTTCGTATCTTGATTTGAGTCCCATCAGAATCGCAACGGATTCTTCAGCTGTCGGCGGATCGACCATCACCTTTTGGAAACGTCGCTCGAGAGCCCCGTCTTTTTCGATCGATTGCCGGTATTCATTCATCGTCGTAGCGCCGATGCACTGAAGCTCCCCGCGCGCCAGCGCCGGTTTGAACATATTGGAGGCGTCGAGAGAGCCGGAGGCTGACCCAGCGCCGACAATCGTATGCAGCTCATCGAGGAAAAGAATGACATTCGAGCTCTTCTCGATTTCCTGCATGATAGCTTTGATGCGTTCTTCGAATTGACCGCGGTATTTCGTTCCGGCGACGATGGCTCCTAAATCGAGAGCGACGACGCGCTTGCCGAAAAGAATCGGCGATACCTTCTGCTCGATGATGCGCAGCGCCAGTCCTTCGGCGATGGCTGTCTTGCCGACTCCGGGTTCGCCGATGAGCACGGGGTTGTTTTTCTTGCGGCGGGAAAGAATTTGCGACACGCGTTCGATTTCATTGTCGCGCCCGACAATCGGGTCGAGTTTATTTTCCCGTCCCAATTGCGTCAAATCGCGGGAGAAATGATCCAGATTTGGCGTCTTGGATTTTTCTTTAGGCGGTGGAGGCTGTGTTTGGCCGGAGCCGCGAAGAAGGTTATCGAGTTCGGTTTTGACGATTTCGTAGGTTACGTTAAAACTCTGCAGTACAGTGGCCGCCATCGCATCTTCTTCTTTAAGCAGGGCTAAGAGCAGATGCTCTGTCCCGATAATATCCGATGAATAGCCTTTTCCTTCGATATAGGAAGCCTTGAGAACTTTTTCGGCGCGCTTGGTGAAAGGAATTGCCCCGAGTTTCATCGTTCCTTTCGACGCATCGACCATTTCTTCAACAGCTTCCCGCACTTCATCAAGATCGCATCCCTGATTCTGAAGAATTTGCACGGCGAGACCATCTCCCAATCGAATAATTCCGAGCAGGATATGTTCGGTGCCGATGTAATCATGGCCAAAACGCAACGCTTCTTCGCGCGCAAACTGCAGCACCTGCGAAACACGCATGGAGAACTTGTTATGTTGCATCGTTACCTCAATAGGAAACCCAAACGCCGCGGAGGCAAAGCAAAAGACGTGCCGCCGAAGCGTTAAGAATCGTATCTATTCGCTTTCTATCACGTCACCTTGCCAATTTACGAAAGAGAAGAATGAGATGCAAGTCGGAGGACATCGCGAATTTTTTCCCGGAAGCGTTCTGCCGGCAGCGGCAAAGATTCCGACCTGCGTCTGCATTATCAGTAGAAACTCATCCGCAAAAACTCTGCCGTCTAACGGCGGAATACACCGCTGGATTTCCATGATGTGTCTTAAGGTTTGAAACTTGCTTTAGTAAAAGCTTTGCGTATTTTCTCGGCTCGCATGGCCTGCAATTCCCGGCTCGTGCTTTCGCGGCCAAGGAACAGGGTCAAGAACGCCGGGCCTGTTTCCAGTGTAAGTTTCGAAATCATGGACGTATGGATTCCCGCTATCCATCCGAGATCCAGTCCCAAGCGCACGGCGGAGAAGAGAGCCAGACTTTCCGCGGAGTCCAAGAGGCGACATGACCGCAGGATACCTAGTGCGCGTGCAATTTTATCCTGCAGAACCGCGGCGTTATGACTCTGCAAATCAATGCGCGCCATCGCCTCCTTCTCGATAATCTGACGTCCAAGCGTTTCCATGCGAGAAAGGCTTTCTGTGGGGCTGAATGAGAGGCTGGGACCATCGGTGAATTGAAAGATATTACCTA
>CBDVDL010000168.1:0-4685 GCA_965372735.1 uncultured Alphaproteobacteria bacterium
TGCCTTCCCTAAAAGCTCTTTGGCTTTTTCATCATCGGCATAGCTTCCCCCTTCCAAATAGATAACGCTCAATTGGAAGACAACTTCAAAATCAGTCGGATCAATCGCAAAGAAATCCGCCAAGTACTTCATCGCCCCCGCGGTATCTGCCATCTGCATGTAAAGCTGCGCCGCGTTGTAAAGCAGATTCGTATTATCCGGCTGAGCGTTAATCGCTGTCTGATAGGCTTCAATCGCCTTCTCATTCTGGTCGAGCAGATTCCAGGAAAAGGCGACAAATTTTACGGCCAGCGGATTCTGGGGATCCAGCGCGAGAATCTCATTGCAGGTGCTAATCGTTTCTTCATAGTGTTCCTGCTCATAGCAAATCTGCGCCAAGTTCTCCAGCATATCCAGTTGAGTTCGTTTCCATTTTTCTTCCGCTTGCTGAGCATCGGCTCCCGATGTCTCTTCCGGTCGCTGATGCCTGTCAATCGCTTGCTGCAGCGTTTCTCCTGCTGCATCCCATTGCTCCATAGCTGAACTGATGTTCGACGAAAGAGCGTAGGTTTCCCAGCGAGCGGGGTTGATGATTTGAGCCAGTTCAAGTGTTTCCTGCGTCTGTTTCCAATAGCCTTCCTTCGCGAGCTGCTTCAGAGAGTCTTGATCCGAACTCGACAGTGTTGCGAAATCATCTCCCGCGAGCTGACTCGCGCTCGCATTCAAAGCGCTGTCATTGTCCGCCAACCGAAACTGCTCAACCGCATCGTTGTATTGAAATATCCAATACTTCTCAACCAGTTCTTCAATCTTAGGCAAATATTTCTTGGCTTTTTTCTGTTCCTTCTTGCCAGTTGCATTTAAGACCGCATCGAATTCTTTACGCATTTCCGCATACAGTTCCGGCTTGCCGCCCTCTTCGGCCATCTCGCCCAAGAGTTCTCCCTTTTCATAATGCGCAACGACGTTATCCGGATTCGCTGCAAGTTCTCGGTCATACCATTCCAACGCCTGTTTATAATCGCCCTGCTTCCGATACACTCGAGCCGAGGTGAGTTCCATTCCAGCCTGGGCAATCATTGTTCCCAGTAAGAAAATGACGAGGTAAAACGTTTGTTTCTTCATGGTGGACCCTCAAATCCCTTAATTGAAAATGATTAAAATATCGAAGGAAACTTTACTTGTTAATACCGTCGAATATCAGTCGCCTTCAAGAAACGGCGGTTCCTCGATACCATATTCTGTAACGAAACTGTGAATCAAACCTGCCGGCGTAATATCGAAGGCAGGATTCCAAACATCATATCCCTGCAATTTTGCCAATCCCGGAATACTCCTTGTCAATTCTTTCGAATCACGTTCTTCGATTTCCATTTCGCTGCCGTCTTTGATGGAGGTATCGATTGTTGTCGATGGAGCAACGATATGGAACGAGATTTCATAGTAAGCCGCCAAAAGCGCCAGCATATAGGTGCCGATTTTATTGGCGGTGTCTCCGTTGCGGGCAATTCTATCCGCGCCGACGAACACTCGTTGAACCTCGCCGGTAGCCATAAGCGCCGCGACCATATTATCACAAAGAAGTGTGCAGGGGATTCCTGAGTGCACGAGTTCCCAAAGCGTCAGCCGGGCGCCTTGCGTCAGAGGCCGCGTTTCGCAAACAAAGACATGGGAGACTTTTTTCTCCAAGAAACCTGTGCGAATCACTCCGAGCGCCGTGCCGATGCCGCCGGTTGCCAGAGTTCCCGTGTTGCAGTAAGTCAGAACCTGCTCGCCTTCTTCCATCAAACCGGCGCCGTGATGACTCATCGTTTGACATCGCGCGCTTTCCGTCGCATGAATTCGGCGAGCTTCGACTAATGTATGTTCGGCAAGTTTTCCCCGGCGTCTTTGAACAACCTCTTTCATGCAGTTCAAGGCGTGAAAAAGATTGTAGCCGGTGCTTCGAGTATGCCGCAGTCTTTCGATGGCGTTCAGAACGCTTTCACGTGCCGCACCTTTTTCTTTCGCGGCCAGCGCAACACCATAGGCTGCCGCAATCCCAATCAAAGGCGCTCCTCGCACCGCCAGAGATTCAATCGCTTTCGCAACTGTTTCAACGCCGCGAGCGCGAATCCAGACTTCCCGAGCGGGAAGCTTGCGCTGATCGAGAATCCAGAGTTCCCCTTTTTCCCATTCTAAAGGCGGCCGCTGTTTTTTCACGGCACTTGAGTCATCTTCTGATACTCGCGGTAGCGAGCACTGAGCGCGGTTTTTGAGATGTTCTTCAATCCATCGGGGCCAAAGCCTTCTACGTAGAACGACCCGATTACACTACCCCAACCCAGCGCACGGCGGAATGTCGAATCATAAAACCGCGACTGAGAGGCCAGATAACCCAGCATCCCTCCTGCAAAGGCATCTCCGGCTCCGGTCGGATCCACGACTTCCTCGACAGGGTAAGGCGGTACCATGAATAAGCCCTTTTCACTCAGGAGGAAAGACCCGTGCTCGCCTTTTTTCACAACGACCCACTTCGGACCCATTTCCTGAATGATGCGAGCGCCTTTCAAGAGATTGCGTTCGCCAGTCAGCCAACGTACCTCATCATCATTGACGAAGACGAGATGCACTTTTCCGGATTCGAGAATTTCAAGAAGGGTATCCTGCCGGGTATCGATCCACAGTTTGAACGTGTCCAAAGCTACCAGCCGGACATCGTCCACCTGATTCAAAACGGACAGCTGAAGCTGTGGAGCAATAGCCGCGAGGAAAAGGACTCTGGGTTTACGGAAATGCGATGGAATCTTGGGATTGAATTCAGCAAAGACTCCGAGCTCCGTGCGGATGGTTTCCCGAGAACTGAAATCATCGGAATACCGTCCTTCCCAGAGGAACGTCTTCCCCGCTCCAACTTCCAACCCGGAAAAGTCCACACCACGTTCATGCAGAAATCGAATTCTCTCGTGGGGATAGTCTTCCCCAACCGTCCCAACAATCCCAACGGAGCAGAACAGGGACGCCGCATTCGAGAAATGAATCGCGGAGCCTCCGAGAATCTTTCGAGTGGTCACCGTCGCTGTGTGCAGGATGTCGAGAGCCACCGAACCTACGGCAACCAGGTCCGGCGTGATTTTTTTGATTATGGTTTTCCTTGGCAAGGTTACCCCAAACGCTAAATTACTTTATGTCTATGTGTCTCTTTTGAAAGGATGCGCTACGTATGCTGTCTACATCGCGTCAGGAGCGCTGACTCCCAATAAATCCAGCCCACGCGCCAGCGCAATTTGTGTTGCGCGGCAGAGCGCCAAACGTGCCGATTGCAAATCCGGTTGTTCCCCCAAGACTCGGCAATTATGATAAAACCGATGAAATTGAGCTGCAACTTCCCGGAGCCATGTGGTCAAACCGTGCGGGTCCATTACTCTTCCCGCCTCTTCAATTACTTCCGGCAATTCACGCAAGCGCCGGAGTAAATTCAATTCTTCGGCGTGCTTGAGCGGTTCCAGATTCACCGAGGCATCCGGCGGCTCAATTTGCCCTTTCCGGAAAATCGACGCGATGCGAGCGTGTGCATATTGCACATAATAAACCGGATTTTCCTCAGAGTGCGACTTCGCCAATTCGATATCGAAATCAAGCGGCGTCGTTGTTCGCCGGAGCACAAAGAAGAACCGTGCGGCGTCCACTCCGACTTCATCGAGCAGTTCTTTCATCTCGACGATTTCACCGGCGCGCTTGGACATCTTCACCGTCACACCGTCGCGCAGCAGATTCACCTGCTGGAGAATAATCACCTGGAGAGATGCCCGATTTTCTTTCAAATTTCGAAGAGCTTCATCCAGTTTCCATGAAAAGCCGTTGTGATCCGACTCTCGCTTGTCAGGAAGTTTCCTAGCTGCTTCGCCAATATCCAAAGCAGCTTTCATCTTTCTGTAGAAAGTGTGATGATCCGGCCCAAGAATGTCGATGAGCCTAATATAACCGCGCGATAATTTATCTAGGTGATAGGCAATATCTGGTAAAAAATAGGTCCAACGACCATCGCTTGTTCTCACAACCCAATTTTGAATATCGCCGTATTTTTCTGTGCGAAGATAAGTCGCTTCACCTTCTTCGTAAACGGCATCCTTCACTTCTTTCATTCGATCCAGTATAGCTTGTGGAGCTTTTTCATCATGCAGTTCGCTTTCGTAGAACCACCGCGAAAATGGAACGTGGAATTTCTCTAAGGTTGTGCGATGCTGCTGAACATGAAATTCGATGACCTTCCGCCCCAGCTTCTTGCTGGCTTCTTTGGCGGGCATCGCTTGATACGAATCGCTGTCTTGGTCAATGATATTCCGTGCTAACTCAATCAGGTACTCGCCGTGGTATCCATTCTCCGGAACGTCAGTCGCATTTCCTAAGAGTGTTTCATAGCGCGCCCGAACTGATTCTCCCAGAAGGCGCACCTGATTACCGGAATCATTCACATAGTATTCGCTGTCAACGCGGGCTCCACGCGCTCTGAGAATACGACACAGACTATCTCCTACCGCCGCGGCACGCGCACTGACGACGTTGAGCGGACCTGTTGGATTAGCGCTGACAAATTCGAGAAGATATTTCCTTCTAGACCAATACCTGTTGTTTGCATAAGCTGACCGTTTCTTTAAAATCTGCCATGCTTTATACCGTAAGTAATCAGGAGAAAAGACAAAATTGATAAATCCGGCTCCTGCAAC
>CBDVDL010000169.1:0-4681 GCA_965372735.1 uncultured Alphaproteobacteria bacterium
TAATTAACTATCCCGCCGATAACCTTTTGAGCAACACGCCCGTGCGGCAGTGCGCTCCCTAATTACAACGCTAACCGCCGAGCCGGATTCAGCGCAGATTTCCGTAGGCCAAACGATGAAGTCAACGCGCGTAACCCGGCCGGAATGTTCAAATCCAAGTGCACTGCCGTGCGACACTACCAAACCCTTAAATTAACATGAAAATCATACCTTATAAATTTCTACGTGTTCTGGCCGTTGCATGCTTAGCTACAGCGGTTGTATTGGTGTGTGGCCTCTCTGAGTCGCAACGTAGTCCTAAAGCTGGAGGTCTTCCTTCGGATGCCAAGTCGGTTATCTCAGATGATTCGGCGAAAACTATTACTGAAGCTGATTCAACAAATGCGCAGGATTCAATGAAAGTAGTAAAAGAGAAGCGTCGCCGGCATTTTGCGCGGCGGCCGACAAACTATCCCTCAGGTGAGATGGATGGATTTCTATATATAGATGGTATTATGTACTTTGAAACCGATGCGGATACTGCATTGGTGAGCTCCTTTGGGATTCGAGTTAGGCGTTGTGTAAGCAGAACAAAGATTGCTGTGGGATATAGAGCTATGTGGCCCACAGATCTGGTACTGGATTCCCTTCCACCGCAGGTTGTCGATGTAGCTTATCCAAGACTAAGCAAACCGCAATAGCATAAGTGCGGATTCGATTAAAGCCACATCACCCAAATCGAATTCTCCTGAAGTTGGACAGTAGGATTGCGGCAGGGTCAGGGGATCCTACTCGGCGATTATCACCTCGTAGGGTCGGCGTCTGTGACCCGACCGTAAAAATTATATCAATCGCGCAGGCATAAACGGACAGGTCACAGACCTATCCCTACGGCGCAAAGAAATTTCGTCCGCCGCGGCATGGCGTTAGCGTGCCCGAAAATTAGACAAATATAAGAGCAAATATGAAAATTCTCCTTATCGGTTCCGGGGGACGTGAACACGCGCTCGCGTGGAAACTGAAGAAAGACGGTGCGAAAGAAATCGTCGCCACACCGGGAAACGCCGGTATCGCGCAAATCGCTCGCTGCGAAGCTGTGAATGCTGACGACGTGGACGCGCTCGTGGAGCTTTCTAAGCGCGAAAAGCCAGAGCTGGTGGTCATCGGCCCGGAAGCGCCTCTTGCCGCGGGACTCGCCGACCGGCTTAGCGACGAAAAAATCCCGGTCTTCGGCCCGAGCGCCAATGCCGCGCGCATCGAGTCATCGAAAGTCTTTGCGAAAGAGCTGATGGCGCGCGAAGACATTCCCACAGCCACCTTTCAGGTCTTCGACGATTTCTCCGAAATGCGTGCTTTCCTGCGAGCCGATGGCAAGGGCCTCCCGTGGGTGGTCAAAGCCGACGGCCTCGCCGCAGGCAAAGGCTCCATCGTCTGCCCCGATTCTTTCAAGGCGCAATTCTGGGGCAGCGAGATGCTCGTCCAGAAGCGTTTCGGTGACGCAGGCAAGCGCGTCATCCTCGAGGAAATGCTTGAAGGCCGCGAAGCCTCCATTCTGTTCCTCTGCGACGGCGAGGATTTTCTCACGCTCCCCATCGCTCAAGATTACAAGCGCGCCGAAGATGGTGACAAAGGCAATAACACCGGTGGCATGGGCGCTTTCGCCCCCACATCTCACGTAACACCTGATATGCTTTCCGACGTCGAAAACCGCATTGTCGCGCCAGTTTTGGCCGCGCTTCGCGATGATGGAGACCCATTTCAGGGTGTGCTCTACGTGGGTTTGATGCTCACCGCTGACGGCCCGAAAGTCATCGAATTCAACTGCCGGTTCGGCGATCCGGAAACGCAGGTCATCCTCCCTGTCTGGCCGGGAAACCTTCCCGAAGCGTTGCTGGCTTGCGCGGAAGGCCGCCTGAAAGGAATCAAGAATCCTGACCCAGTCAGCGCGGCGGTCTGCGTCGTTTTAGCCGCCAAAGGCTACCCGGAAGACTACAAAAAAGGCTATCACCTGCGTTTCCCAAAGAAGAAAATAGACAACACACTCACCTTCCATGCCGGAACCCGAATGAGCGAAGACGGGATCGTTTCCGCGGGTGGGCGAGTTCTAAATGCGGTGGGACTCGGGGAAAATATCGCCGAAGCGCGCAAAAAAGCGTACGCTTTAGCTGAAGAGTTGGATGTCCGCGGACTCCGGTACCGGGAAGACATCGCCGCGGACTGATTGACGGATATTTTTATGGCCGACACACCATCATTGTTAGGAAAATCCGACGCGATGCGTCAGGTACGCAGCTTAATCGAACAGGTTGCGCCGACGGATATTTCCGTGCTGATTTTAGGCGAAAGCGGCACCGGAAAGGAAGTCGTTGCGCGCCATCTGCACGAACGCTCTCTCAAGCGCGCCAAACCGATGCTCATAGTCAACTGCGGTGCGATTCCGGAGGGCATCTTCGAGAGCGAAGTTTTCGGACACGAACGCGGCGCGTTCACCGGCGCGGATAAAGAACGCCGGGGCTATTTTGAACTCGCAGACGGCGGAACGCTCCTGTTGGACGAAGTCGGAGAGATTCCCCTTGCGTCGCAGGTGAAACTGCTGCGCGTTCTGGAAAACGGTGAATTCATGCGCGTCGGTTCGAGCAAAATGCGCAAGACCGATGTCCGCGTTTTGGCGGCCACGAACCGCGACCTCTCGCAAGCCGTTTCTACAGGTCACTTCCGCCAAGATTTATTCTACCGGATTAAAGCGGTAACCATTTCCGTCCCGCCGCTTCGCGAACGGCCGGAAGATATTCCCGTTTTAGTCAAACATTTTCTAAAAGAATTCTGCAAACGAAATCGCATCCCGGCGCCCAATTTCCCGGTGGAAACCATGCGCGTTTTGCAGGAACAATACTGGTCGGGGAATGTGCGCGAGTTGCGAAATCTCATAGAGACGGTCGCGACGCTTGAACGAGGAAAGCAAACGATTACGCCTGAGATGGTTCGCGCGAATCTCAGCACGACTGTCGATCCTGCACTGCTGCCTGTCAAACTTGAGAAACCTCCGGAAATCCTCGAACGCGAGTTAATCTTCCGCATGCTCTTGGATTTGCGCAGTGAAGTTGCTGAAGTGAAAGCGCTGCTCAGAAGCGCAATCGAACAGGCAAATGAGCAAAATCGGCCAGGCCACGAAGTTTTCGCTCTGAAATTGGAAGACATCGAAAAAGAACAAATCCTCCGTGTCCTTGCCGAATTCAGTGGAAATCGCCGCAAGGCGGCCGAAGCTCTCGGCATCGGCGAGCGCACCTTGTATCGCAAACTCAAAGAGTACTCCCTTATTTAAGAGAGGTAATTCCATGCGAAAAAGGAATCGGATAAGCAGAATGCCTTTGAAAAATATCGGCCTCTGCCTCAGTGTGATATTCTCTATGTGTGCGCTGCTTTCAGGCTGCGGGAATTACTCGTTTACAGGGGCTGTCGCCGGAGACATCAAGAGCATTTCAATTCCGCTCTTCAGCAACCAGACGGCGGAATTCGGCATTCAGGAAACGATTACCGATGCTCTCATCACAGGTTTTCAGCGCGAGGGAATTCTGAAAATCGTCGATGAATCCCGCGCGGATGCGATTCTCCACGGAACAATATTGCGCATCAGCGACACGCCCAATACTTATACCGCCGACGAACAGGTTTCGGAATACCGTTTCCAGATTACCTGCGAGATTGCTCTTGAGAAAACGGGCACGGGAGAGGATCTTTGGAAGGAGAGCTTCGCAACATGGGGCAATTATCCCTATACCGGTTCCCTTTCCGACCGGCAAATTGGAATTGATGAAGCTCTTCGTAAGTTAACAGAGGACATTTTAAATCGCATTGTCTCAAATTGGTAAAACAAAAAGTTTTCAACTTACTGAAAACAACAAAGAGCAGCTTCTTCAGGCGGCTATTCAAGTTGTGAAAAAGGGATCGCTGCTTATTTTCCCGACCGACACGTTGTACGGTATCGGTGGCGCCGCTTTTTCTTCATCGGTTTTTCGTTCGCTTTCATCGGGGAAAGGAAATCGTGATTCTAAATCGTATGTCTTGCTGGTCGCAAATCTTGAGATTGTGGAAAATACCGCCGGAAGAAATTTAACAGGCGCAGCACGTCGCCTCGCCGAGAAATTCTGGCCGGGACCTTTAACGATCATCTGGCATGCTAATCCGGACATCAGCGCGAAATACAAGGCTCCCGATGGTTCTCTCGGCTACCGGATGCCGAATCATGATTTTCTGCAAGCTCTATTACAAGCCAGCGGAGGATTACTTTGCGCGACAAGCGCCAACAAATCCGGCTCCCCTCCTCCGGCGGATTTCAAAGAGATTGATAACGATATTTTAAACCAAGCTGCATTAGCTGTAAATGCAGGCGAGAAATTGACGGGTGTGGCTTCAACGGTTGTAGATGCGCGAATGTATCCTGTGATAATTCTGCGGGAAGGAGCGATTCCAGCAGGCAGAATTCAAGCTTTCTTGCATGAGGATTCCTCTGTATGACGATTCTGATTGTCTGCACCGGCAACTCATGTCGAAGCCCAATGGCGGAAGTTATTCTCCGGCGGAAATTGCGACGGAATGGCCTGCATGAGGTGAATGTTCTGTCGGCGGGCGTGGCGACGGAACACGGCTTCCCGGCGCATCCGCTGGCCATCGGCACATGTCTTGCTCATGGTCTGAAGCTGAA
>CBDVDL010000170.1:0-4663 GCA_965372735.1 uncultured Alphaproteobacteria bacterium
AATCGGTTGATGAACAGCAAACCGCTGCACGGCGACAACTATTTCAAACCGACGAGTTTTTTCAAAACATCCCCGGAAGCTTCGGCGATTTCGCGGTGCAGACTTCCGCCGTGAGCGTCCATCGTGACCACCACGGGAAAGTTTTTCACTTCGATAATCCACATCGCTTCCGGAACGCCGAATTCGAGCTTCAGAACATCATGTACTTTCACCACGGACTGCGCCAAATACACCGCCGCGCCGCCGATAGCATGGAAGTAGCACGCCTTGAATTTCTTACATGCGTTCGAAGTCTTCGCGCCCATCCCGCCTTTGCCGATAACACCTTTGATATCGAAATGCTCAATGACAGCCGCTTGATAAGGTTCTTCGCGGCTGGACGTCGTCGGTCCGGCGGAAACGAAGCGATAATCTTTGGTATCCAAGCCAGCGACAACTGGGCCGCAATGATAAATCACGCTGCCCTTTAAAAGTTTTTTCAGTTGCTGATAGGTCTCCTGCTCTGTGGCAGGCGGTTTGGGATTATCGATGAAATTTTCAATCATGTATTTATGAGCAGTGTCGCGTCCGGTTATCATGATGCCGGACAGAGTTACCTGATCGCCGACTTTGAGCGATAGAATTTGCTCATCGCTGATAGGAATGGTCAGATTAATCATAAGTCACCTCGCCGTTTTTCCAATGAAGACTTCCGCGCCGGTCCGCCCAACACGCGTAGGACATCGAAACGAAATAGCAGGCCGGAACCCGATGATTGCAGCCGATTTTAACCGCCATGATGGTTGTATTTCCACCGAATCCCATCGGGCCGATTCCGAGCTCGTTGGCTTCTTTCAGAATGCGTTCTTCAAGTTCGGCCAGTTCGGGATTCGGATTGACATCATCAAGTTTCCGGAATAGCTGTTCTTTGGCCAGCAAATAGCCGCTGCCGCGGTTGCCGCCGATGCCGATGCCGATAATTCCAGGGCCGCAGCCGTAGCCTTGAGCTTTATCAATCGCATCCAGAATAACGCGACGCACGCCTTCCAAATCACGACCAGCGCCGAGGGGAATGTGAGGCAGCCGGTATTGCGCGCCGACGTTTTCGCAGCCCCCGCCTTTCAGCATCAAATCGAAGCGCAGTTCGTCTTTTTCCCACTCATGAAAGTAGAACATAGGAAAACCCGCGCCAGTGTTGTCGCCGCTGTTTTTGCCGGTCAAACTGTCTACTGCGTTTGGCCGCAGGTAGGTTTTTGCGGTGGCTGTGCGGACAGCATCGAGGATTTGTTCGGTCAGCATTCTCAGACTGTAGCCAAAAGGGAAGTGGACATGAAACGTGATATGGCCGGTGTCCTGACAAATCGGCGCCGACTTATCGCGAGCGAGCGTGATGTTTTCGAGCACCGTTTGCAGAGCGCTACAACCGGCGGAGCCTTCCGGTTCCGTTTTTGCCGCGCGTTCAATCACAGCAACGATGTCCGGAGCGAGTACAGTTGACGTGCGGCGGATGAGTTCCAAGAGCGAATTTCGAAGGTCAATGTCAATTGGTTTCATAGGTATGTCTCCCGAATTAAATTTGCGAATGCGTTTAGTATACGAATTCAAAAGGATATTTGCAAACTTCCTGAAACGAGAACGGCAGGTCTCCCTATAGAGAAGACCTGCCGTCGAGTGTTTGCAAAATAGCTTGCGTTATTTCAACAGCACCATTTTCTTCGATGCCGTGTGAGTTTCGCTGGTCAAGCGATAGACATAGACACCAGAGGGAAGCTCCGACGCGTCAAAGTTGATCGTATGAACTCCCGCCGATAGAGGAGTTTCGTTCAACAGATTCGCGACTTCCTGTCCTAAAAGATTGTAGACTTTAAGACTCATGGTCGAGCGACGAGTCAGGTCAAATTGAATCGTCGTTGTCGGATTGAATGGATTCGGATAATTCGGGTACAACAGGAATTCCGCTGGCGGCGCAGAGGGAATATCATCGATAGCGACTCCACACAAATCCCACGGGTAACCGGTGGAATCCCAATGCAATGGGAAGCAAGGATCGAGTATAGGCGTGGTCGCGATGGAGTCCACAGGAATGCGTTGATAGATAATCGGACTCTGCGTCGCAACTCCTTCTCCGTGAACAGAAGCTCCTGCATCGAGATCGAGAAGATATTCCATATGCACATAACCATCTTGAACAACTGGCGCTATGGAAATGGAGGTCTCAGAGCGGCTGCCGGGCGCGGGTGTTCCTACGCCTCCGTCAGAGCGGGATACATTTGTCGCCAGTGCCCAACTTCGACCGTTGTTTGTCGAAACTGTTACCCACGCGTCAGCCATGGGGAACATCCCTTCCGAATACTGAACCGTGTCGAAGAGCTGATAGGAACAGTAGAGGTGATTGGTTATTGGATCGACGGCAAGACTTGGCCGGTTGCAGTTATAGCTGTTGGCTTCCGATTGACCGTTGTTTCCGTACCAGGCGTCTGCGACGATATTGAATTCATTGTGGTCTTCACCCCAGTGAAAGATATGTCCTGCAAAGTAGTAAGTAAAAGGTCCGACGCTGCCGTCATCTCCCCAGTACATCCAGGCATACGAACCCCAGGCCAGATGGATGTAGTCGTTTTCATCGAAAAGGATTGCAAGATCCAGCCAGGGTTTCAGCGTGTCACGGTTGCACACACTTGGCTCTCCGCCGGCATCGAAGCACTCTTCATCGGGAGGAGTGAAGTTTGTTACGTTAATCGGCTCTCCCCAGTTGGTTCCACCATCTTCGGAAACCATGATGAAGAGATTGTCGCCGCCGTAAGCATCACCTGTTTCTGAAAGCCAAGCGATGGCGATACGTTCGGAATGACGAGAAGCCGCTATGTCATGGTTAATAAAACTGGATGTGCCCACAAGAAAGCAATTGTCCGACCATTCGATATCCAAACCGAAACCGTCCTGGTCGAAAACCGGATGACCTTGAGCATAGTACACGCCATCAGCGCCCTCCCATTCGCGTGTTGCAATGTGGATCTCGCCGTTGATGTCCATAGCGATGTGTGGAAAGATAAATTCACTGTGCGCCAGACAAGCAGGTTCCCGAGTCGTAAAGGCTCCGCAATAAGCGCAGTAATCAATCGTTGCAGCGGAATGAGCAGCATCACCCGTTATAATCTGGTGGAATGCAGGGAAGCAAAAACCGTCCTCATTGACGATGGCTGTAACGAAACCCGCTCGGGTGGAAGCATCTATCCGCAGTGGGGCACTCGGTGAATGCATGAAATCACCCATAGCTGGATCCCAGATGTTGTAAAAGACATAGCGAGTGTCGTACTGAGGATCCAAGGCATTTGTCCAGCAAACGTGCGCCGAACCGAATGGATCAACACCTATCATTTTACCCACGGTGGCATTGTGCTGCCAATCATAATAGGTAAATCCCGCTGTATCTGCGATACCGATGGCATCATCAAGATGGAAAACGGGAGACGGCATTTCATGTGGTGGAAGTACGGCAGGTGCCGTTGGTGTTTGGTCAGGTCCGATCGCTTTGCGTTCCGGAATAGGAACTTCTTCCAGTGGTGTCAAGGCTGCTCCGAGCGTTGCGAAGCACAGCATGACAAGTAGGGTTGTAACAACTGTCCGCAGCATGTTGTCTCCTTCTCTTTGGCTTTTTGTGTTAAGATTGATTAGGCAGATGATTCTTAAAGGTTTCGCTATTTTAACTCCGTGCTTAGCGGGGAGAAAGGTGTGAGTCCAACCGCTTTCACAACATAGAAATACTTATCGCTTTTAATCGCACCGTGGTCGAGGTAGGTCGTGTCGGATGTTGTACCCAGATACGAACTGCGATTGGGAGTGAAGAAGGGTGATGTGTCGCGATAAATCTCGTATCGTGTCATTTCATGAGAATTCCCGCCGGTATTTTGCTGCCCTGTGCTCCAGCGCAAGCGAATGTCATTGCCTGAACGGATAGCGGTGAGATTTTTCGGCGTTGGCAAAGCGTCAGACGGAAGTTTCTGCGTCGTGAAAAGAATGGCGCGTGCGCTCGTCATCGGTGCAGCGCCGGGAATCGTCGGACTTGTCTGATTGAAGTAGCTGTAGAGCACGCCGTCCGTCTCATCCGGATTTTCGATACCGACCGTGGCATAGCTGTTTGATGTATAAACATCGTGGGTATTGTTGCATGTCATATACTGGAAGAGAATCTCCCCGTCACCGGTCGGTGTCGCTGGATAGCCCGGTTCATAGAGGATACACTCGAACGTTTCTTCGGGATACGGTAAAGAGCCATCATATTTGTGAACATTGCTCCATTCAACGATGAAGCAGTGATTCACCGAGTCATGATAGGCATAGATGCCTCCCGGCTCGGGCGGCTCATAAACAAATACATCTAATTGGTAATTGCCGCATCTGCTGGAATAGCCTTCCACCTGGATCCAAATATCGTTAGCGTTGAAGAAGCGCGTAATCTGAGACCCCGCCCCACCGCCGCACCAGTCATCATCGTAATCAATCTGGGCTGTACAGCACGAGCTCCACACTCGAAGGTACGTGTCGTAGCTGGATGCACAGAGGCTGATTGTGAGTTCTTGGCCACCGGGTGGTACCGTATATCGATAGAAGACATCCGCCGATGTCGAACCGCACTGATTGGTATTATCGCAAGTATATCCGGTATCCGTGTACGGAAGGCTCG
>CBDVDL010000171.1:0-4662 GCA_965372735.1 uncultured Alphaproteobacteria bacterium
GGTCACCAAAAATATCCGCTTCAAGAACCTGCACGTCACCCGCAAATTCTTGCGTCTCTCGCTGACCGAACACACCTTCCATCTGAACGCGCAGAGAATCTCCGTACATTGATGTTGACAACTGCACAGCAAGGCTATCCGGTCGGCCTGCAAAGGATACCTGCAGACTGTCCACGGAATAATCCGAAAAGCGTCCGCCTTCTGCTACGAGTTCTCCGCGAGCGAAGAGGGGAGATAATCGAAATGACTCTATCGATACAATCAAATTCTGAACCGTAGAAGAGTCGAACGTCAGAGTATGTGCGCTTATTTTCGCGCGTCCTTCCACATCCGAAAAACCGGATGTATCTATGCGAAAATGAGCATCGGCGGAGACCTGCACGCTGCCCGTAATCGTGCCGGAGAATTCATCCGGCAGCGGCAGTTTTGAAATCACGTCACCGACATCCTGAATATCCAATTCCGCATGAAGATGGATAGTGCTGTCAAGATAACCGCTTCCGTGGGCGAAGATAGACGCGCCTTTGTAAGCCGCCCAAAAATGGGAAAGAGAAATTCTTCTATTTTGCCACTCGACGCTCAGTGAAATCGTATCGGTTTCTATTTGTCGATAGACAGTGGGAGTCAGTGCGATTTCCACTGCTCCTTCGCTGCTCTCAAGCCTGAATCCTCGCACGTTTCCACGGACGGAACCACTGAGCAGCGGGAAATCCTCGGGCATATCGGGAACGAACTCCTGTACACGGATATTCTCCAGAGTGAGGTTGCCTTCCAAATAGGGAATCGATGATTGAAAATCCCGGCTGCGAAACGTCATGTCAGCGTTACCGGCGGTTGTATGAATCCTGCCTGTGCAGGAAAAATCGGCAGGCGTTCCTTTGAGGTGAAAATCCGCTCGCTCAATAGCATATTTATCGATGCTCGAATTGCGCAGAGACAACTGCGCAGCTATCGTGGCTGTTTCCCACGGTGGACCTTCTCCTCGGACAGCGAAGGAACCGCAAAGCCATCCCGGAGTCTGCGCAAATCGCTCCAAGCGTAAACCGAAGAATCGGCCTTGCGCCCAGCCGGAAATTTTTTCTGCCGGAGGCCAAGCGATTCCCGCCGTCAATGCCACTGCTCCCACATCCGACCAATCAGCGGCAAGACGCACGTGCGCGGAGTCTTTCACAGTGTAAAACAGCGCCACCGAAACCGTATCATTCGAAAAATTTTTCCCAAGAAACGAGCGAAGATGATAATCCGCCAGCCGAGCATTCACTGCGCCCGCGCCGCGCACGCCATCCTCCAAAGGCCACGTTCCTCCGCCGTTCAAATGGAATCCACCTGCCTCAATTTCAAGCCGATGAACGATGAGTTCCCTTGGTTCATAATCAAGAACTGATTTGATTAGCAGAGTTTCCGTCCGAAAAAGCACGCTGTCATCTTGAGATAACGTAAACTCTTCACCGGAAATTTGCAGCTTTCGTATATGCATTCGCCACGGCTTCGCGCTCGGCGCTGTTGTTTCTGCGGTTTGCTGTGCAGGGAAAATACGTTCGATTGACGAGCGACCGCTGCTGTCGAAATCAACCTCGGCTCGCAAACCCTCGACGATTAACGAATCAAAATCTAGCGACTGATGCAGGAGCGAGAAAAGATGCATCCGCCCCCGTACGCAAGCAGCTTGCACGACCGGTTCGTCCTGAGCGTTCAGGCTTACTCCCTTGATAACAAAAACTCCGGACGGACGCACCTGCACGGTTTCTACTTCAAGGCTGCCGTTCCAATCCTGATACATCGACGTCAACACAGAACGCGCGATCCGTGTCTGCACCGCACTGGAATAGAGCGCCAGTAGAACAGCAACAATAAGAAGCCCCGCAATCCCTCCGGGAATCAGAAGCCAGCGATATGTTTTGATTCGTTTAGTCATTATCAGTTAAGAAATTCGAGTGTGCATTATTCCAGGCACGCTAACGCCGAGCCGCGGCGAAAAATCTCCCCCCGCCCGCGGGAGGGTAGAAGGGAGGTATCATTAAAACGCTTCACCAATCGAAAAATGCCAGTTCCATGTCGTATCGTCATACGGATTATCGCGCAACTGCCACGCGAAATCCACTCGCAAAGGTCCAACGGGCGTCAGAATCCGAATGCCGAATCCTGCCGACGGCAATAAATCCCCCGGACGAATTTCGGAGGGCTCCTTCCAGACATACCCCGCATCACAAAAGAAAGCCACTCCCAGAGCGCCCCAGATATCGCGGCGCAGTTCGACGGCGGCTTCAAACGTCGCCTCGCCGCCAATCGGAGTTCCCGAATCCATACTGCTTCGCGGTGAGAGCATTCGGCGCGGCCACCCTCGCACGGACGCTGCACCTCCCAGAAAAAATCGATCTTCAATCGGAGTCTCTTTCTCTCCACGAACGGGAATCATCATCCCGGTTTCGACTTTGCCCGCGAACACAGTCCAACGGGCGATTGGATGCGCAAATCTCCCGGAAAGAATTCCCCTCATCCACCGGAATTCTGTTTTCCAGAAAAGCCCCTGTTCGGAGAGTTCAATTCCCACAAGATGCCCTTTAGTCGGCAGCAGAGGACTGTCGCGCGTGTCCCAAAAAAGCCGAACGGTTTCCACCGAACGCGGGTACTCCGACGGCAGAGCTTCCACTGTATCCTGCATCCCATAACGCCGGGCGTAACCTAAGTCATGAAGAAAACGCAAGGTGACCCGACGCAGCGGCTCAGCGGAAATCACATTCGTGAACCCGATGGTTTCCAGCTGGTAGCCTTTTTCGATTTCCAGCTGCCATTTCGGGCCGATAACGATGTCTGTAGGATTATACGGGAAATGCGGCCAGAAGAGTCGCATCTCAGCCTTACGGAGAATCGCAGATAGCTTTCCACGAGCTTGAAGACGTCTTCCTCTCCCGATGAAATTGCGGTCGGTCCATTCTATTTGCCCTCGCGCCCATTCTTCTGAATCATACCCGATACCCGTCCGCAGTCGGTAACGTCGTCCTTCCTGAAGTTGAATCCGCACGGGAAGAATAACTCCCAGTACACTGGTATCGGCTTCTATCATCGTTGTGGAAAAAAGCTCCAACCGATAGATACGCCGCCGGGTCTCCACAAGTTTTTCCGGATTGAAGCCGTCTCCCTCTTCATACTGGAATTCACGGCGAACCACTTCGCGGGAGACCCGCCGTAAACCCACAACTTCGGTCGGACCAAAGTAGCAGTAGGGTCCGGGATGCATCGTGAAATGCACATCGCCTCTGAGGGCGATGCTGTCGATTACAGTCTCGATATCAACGCGAACTTTCGTATGTCCGATTTTTCGAATAACATAGAGGATGGTGTCGCGTGATGCTTCAACCGCTCTTTCCGAGAGACGTTGACCGATTTGAAGTGATAAGAGAGGTGCCAGCCGGGTGGAATCCGTCCCGATAGCCGAACTCGTATCGAATCGGAGCGTATAATGACGAAGGAGAAGCGGTTCTCCTTCTGTGATATGCACTTTCAGTTTCAGGCCATTCCGCTGATGAATAACCTCTCCTTCTATCGTCGCATCAAGGAATCCCTGACGGGCGTAGAAGCGTTCCAGACGAATGATGTCCGCCGCGAAATCGTCCGTCAGAAAGAGAGGACGATGCCCAATCGCCGAGTAGCGGCGAATCCACGGAGGTTTATCGGTCGCCATACGCGCCAGTAATGTTGCCCGCCGAAAACTGGCAATGCCGGGAAACTCAATCACATTTATCGGCTGACCGTTATAGCGTTGCCACAGCTCATAGTCGGACAGCTTCAACCCACCTAATAGTGAGCTGCCGCAAGCAAGCAACGCAAGAATTATCGTCAGGGTTCGGCGCATGGGAAACGTTTCACGGGCTTACAAGGAAATCAATTATCTTAATTTCGGGAAAAGGCGCATGAAAGTCAAGTGAAGCTCAGGTGAAGAAAGGCAGGCAGAGCCAGCCTTTAGGATTTTGTATTCACTCTTCCTCTTCTATCTTACGGGCTGGCTTAAGCCAGCCCGGAAACGGATAGCTCGTCGAAACGGAATATGCGCTCGCAGAAGGGAATGAGCAAAATGATGGGTTACATTGGAAGGAACAGCACGACGGAGAAGGAATCAGGCGGGGCGCAGCCAGCGCTCTTGAGCGAAATCCTCGAGACGCTGCCGCACAAAATGAATAATAAGCTCATCTTCCGGGCTGGGCTCTTTTTCGAGCGTGGCAATCGCCGTATGGATACCTGCAATTCTCTTCTCTAATTGTGCTCGCCCAGGCTTGTCTGTCGCGGCTATCTGAATATCCACCACTTTCACGATGTGCTTTTCCATATTGGTGAAGAATTGCTTGCACCACTGCGACCAACTCGCGGTGATGATTTTCAGAGATTGGTCGCGCGCCATCTCGATTCGATTACGGCGGTCATTTTGACCATTGGACGAGCGGCTGCTGATTGATTTAACGAGGCTTTTGCGCCCCTTTTTCTGAGGAAAGAATTCTTTTTCGGTCAACGTTTTTTCCAACATTGCCGTCAGATTGTCCGCTGTCCAGTGAGACGTGTTTTCCGCCAGCTCGAGTTTCGGCAATTCCAGCTTCACCGCCAGCGCTCCAAGTCCCGAAATAAGCTCTGTCAATCGCTCCAGCGAAAAATCTTCAAGCCGGGACCAAA
>CBDVDL010000172.1:0-4647 GCA_965372735.1 uncultured Alphaproteobacteria bacterium
GTTGTTCGAGCAAGCGACTACCAGAATTTCGTCCTGGCCGATTTGCCGGGACTCATCGAAGGAGCCAGCAGCGGCAAAGGACTGGGACATGATTTTCTTCGTCATGTTGACCGGACACGCGTACTGCTGTTCTTGATTGATGTGACATCGCCTCATCCGCAGGAAGATCTGAAAGTTCTAAAAAAAGAGCTGCGAGCGTGGAAGTCGGACTTGAGCGAACGCCCGGCGCTTGTTGTGCTCAGCAAATGTGATCTTCTTGAGGGAGCTGCTCCCAAGGGTCCTTGGACGATGCAGATTTCTTCCGCCACAAACGAAGGGCTTGATGAGCTCGTGAAAAAGCTCTGGGAGATGTTATCAAAAGCGCCGATGCCGGATTCAGTCAATCCTATCCATCCGGAGGAGATTCATGGCACTTGAGGCGCTCCTGCGGCTGGCTCATATTGATGAGATTGGAAATATTACGCTGATTCGCTTGGTCAATCATTTCGGCTCGCCGGAAGAAGTTTTTCAGGCATCGTCCGCGGAATTGGGAGCGGTGAAGGGAATCAGTTCGCAGAAAGCGGCTCGGATTCGTCAGGGCGGCGATCCGAAAGTCGTGGCGCGTCAAATGGAAATGATTGACAAATATCACGTCAAAGTGATGACGCTCTGGGACGACGACTATCCGCAGCGTCTGCGAGAAATCGAATATGATCCTCCGGCGATTCTCTATGTGCGGGGCAATGCGGAGTTGCTGCAAACGGATGCGCTTTCCATTGTCGGCACGCGGCGTTTCAGTCCTTACGGCGAAAAGGTCGTCAAGGGTATCGTTTCGGGGCTCGCCGGGTCAGGTTTAACGATTGTCTCCGGCTTGGCTTCCGGGATTGATGGATTGGCTCACAGCGCAGCGCTCGACGTGGGATTGCCGACGCTGGCGGTTTTCGGCTGTGGTGTCGAACGAATTTATCCGCCTACGAATGCCGAACTCGGTCGGAAGCTCTTGGAAAGTGGAGGGGCTTTTATCTCGGAGTTTCCGTTCGGAACAAGACCCATGCGAGGAAATTTTCCTCGCCGCAACCGCATCATCGCGGGATTATCGCATGGAACACTTGTTATTGAAGCGGGAGAACGTTCCGGCGCTCTCATCACGGCCCTCATCGCCGCTGATTTAGGACGCGAAGTGATGGCGATTCCCGGGTCGGTGCATAATACGAAATCAAAGGGCTGCCACGCGCTGCTGCGCGACGGTGCATCGCTCATCGAGAACAGCGCTCAGATTGTGAGACTATTAAAAGTTGCTCGCAAAACTCCGGAATCCACACCTGCGCAGGCGGAACTTATCGAACCGGAACTGCCGAAAGAAGAAGCGCAAATCTGTCACCTGTTGACGAGTGACGACGGCGTGCACGTGGATGTGATTTCGGAGGTGCTTCACGTTTCGATTGCGGAAGTTCTGGGAACATTATTGCTTATGGAATTGAAAGGTATTGTCAGACAATTACCGGGGAAGTATTTTGTCAGAACATAGTGATTATCTGTTTCATCCCGAGCTTTTCAAAGGAGCTGCGGTCTGTCTGTTTGAAGATGACGTCGTGGAAAATGACCTGTTTCCTTTGACCGTACTCCGGCCGGTTTGGGATTTGTTGGCGGGTACGGCAAGCATCCGGGAGCATGTTCAGCGCGCTTCGGGGAAACCGCCTCTGCTGCAACCTCGAACACATCTGTGGGATTTGTACGCATCGCTCGAACAGGACGAGGAACCGCTCACGGATGAATCCGTCGTTTTTCTGAGTGGGCGCGTGTTTGAACTCCGACCGGAAGGAGACGCAGACGCGCTGCCGGATACGGTCTGCGATGAGGAAAGTAACCTCTTGTTTGCGCGGCGCTCCATCACCCAAGCTCGGGAACTTCTGACGCAAAACGGAAACCACATCGCCGAGCTGCTCGTTCAAGAGGGTAATGCGGCGCTTCTGCCGAAAGGATGGCGCTGCCGTGCTGTACGTCATGTCTGGGATTTGATGCTCGCCAATCCTGAGTTGCTTCAAAGTGAGCTTCGGACATCAGAAGATGAGCTTTTCGGGGCGCGTTTACTGCGAGACCCAGGGCCCGGCGTGGAGGTTTGCAACCGTCGGGGGGGAGCGGCAGTCTATATAGGAGCGGGGGTGAAGCTTCATCCGGGCGTCGTCTTAGGAAACCATAAAGGCGCGATTTTTATTGACGCTGGAACGGAAGTTTTGCCGCACAGCTATTTGGAAGGGCCGCTTTATATCGGGCGCGATTGCGTTGTCAATGCGGGAGCGAAGCTTTACGGCGGTTCTTCGTTTGGCCCGGTCTGCAAATTAGGCGGGGAAATAACCCAGACGATTTTTCAGGGCTATTCGAATAAGCAGCACGATGGTTTTTTAGGACATGCCCACTTGGGAATGTGGGTGAACATCGGCGCCGGAACGAACAACTCCGATTTGAAAAATAATTATACATCCGTGAAAGTCGAAGTCGCCGGTAAACTGAAAGACACGGGTTCTTTGCACGTCGGCTGCTTTCTCGGCGATCACACCAAGACCGGTATCAATACGATGCTGAATACGGGAACGGTTGTGGGAATTGGTTGCAATGTCTATGGAGCGGGATTCCCGCAGCGGTTGGTTCCCTCGTTTCACTGGGGGGGAGCCGAGCGATTGCTGCCGGTGCCGCTGAGCCGCACGATTGAAACAGCGCGCGTAGCCATGAGTCGCCGGGGCGAAGAATTTTCGAAAGCCGAAGAAGAACTGCTGCGCCGCCACTACGAATTGACGGTGAAGAAGGAGAGACAAACGTGAAACGGAAACGTTGGACGGTAATAACGGGAATACTCATTGTGCTGATAGGGTTGAGCGCTCTCTGGGGGCCTACCCTTTGGGCTGATGCCAAGAATATCAATCAGCAATTAGGCAAACTGAGCTTCGTCTTGCGCGTGATACGCGATGTCTATGTGGAAGAACCGGATATGAGTAAGGTTTTCGACGGAGCGATTCGGGGTCTGCTCGAAACGCTGGATCCTCACTCGGCTTATATCCCCGCGGACGCTCAGAAGCGAATCAGTGAACGGTTTCACGGCGAATTTGAAGGCATCGGCATCCAGTTCGTGATTCAGAATAAAGTGCTGACCGTCGTATCGCCTATTCCGGGCACCCCCGCAGACCGACTGGGCATTCGAGCGGGAGACAGGATTATCCGGATTGAAGATATATCGGCATACGGCATTACGAACGAAGAAGTGTTCGAGAAACTTCGCGGACCGAAGGGGACGCAGGTAACGGTCACTATCTCTCGTCAAAGCATTCCGGATCCGATGGATTTCACTATCACGCGGGACAAGATTCCGATTCATTCGGTTTCGGCCGCACTTCTGTTGGACGATGATGAGACCGGCTATGTCAAAATCACGCAGTTTACGGCTGTGACAGTGGATGAAGTTGCAGAGTCTATCGACAGCCTTGAAGCGTTAGGAATGCAGCAGCTCATTTTGGATTTACGCGGCAATCCGGGAGGGTATCTGGATCAGGCGTGGCGGGTGGCGAATCTCTTTATTGCAGAAGAAGGCAAGACAATCGTTTACACCAAAGGCCGCGTTGCCAAAAGCAATAAGACGTTTACATCGACAGGCCGCGGGAAAAAATATGACTTTCCTTTGATTGTCCTTATCAGTCATGGCAGCGCATCGGCCTCTGAGATTGTCGCCGGAGCGATTCAGGATTTAGACCGGGGTTTGATTGCAGGACAGACCAGTTTCGGGAAGGGACTTGTGCAGACGCCGTTTAATCTTCCCGATAAATCGGTGGTTCGCATCACGACCGCTCGCTATTATACGCCGTCCGGCAGGCTTATCCAGCGGCCTTACGATAAAGGTCTGGCGGATTACATTGAGCAGGGACGGAAGGATGAGGACCCGAGTGAAGTGGACACGACGAAGCGCGAAGTGTTTCATACCGCGGGAGGACGCGTCGTTTATGGCGGAGGCGGTATTCGACCGGATACGATTATCGTGCCGGCAAAAGCGGAAGTACAGACGTTTCGCTTGATGTCCAAGAGACTCTTTTTCGAATACGCGTCGGATTTCGCGCTGAAACATTCGGAATTGGGTGAGAATTTCTGGGAATTCTCGCAGGAGTTTCAGGTTACGGACGCTATGATGGACGATTTCCGGGAGCTCATCGTATCCAAAGAATTTGAACTGGACACGGTGGCGTGGAAGACCGATGATAATTTTATCCGCACCACCCTGCGCGGCGAAATTGCCAGTACATTGTTTAATCGGCGCCAATACTACTACGCGGTTCAGGTGCAGGGAGACAATCAGATTGCGGCGGCGCGCACCCTGTTCGACCGCGCCGAAGAAATCGCTGAGTTAGGTTCAGGGCAACTATCCGACTGATATTCGAGTCTAACGATAAGATTGAGAAAGCGCGCGGACAGAGCTGTTCGCGCGCTTTTTTCTTGCTTTGGATGTAGAGTTCTCTTGAGAAGGTAAGGTGGGCAGAGCCCGCCTTTAGGATTTTGTTAAATCTCTACCAAGTTTCTACTTGTATCCTACGGGCTGGCTCTGCCTGCCCGACATCAAATGCCAGCTAACAGAAGTTACAGAGGTCGCGTCAGGGATTCTGTCTGAAATATGAAAAACTAAGCGTA
>CBDVDL010000173.1:0-4644 GCA_965372735.1 uncultured Alphaproteobacteria bacterium
ACCGTACATGCATAAATTACAGTTAATTCGGTTGATGCTGAATTCTAATCCATACAACAACACAAACAGAAAGTAAAGGAAATCATGATTTACAGATTGGGATTTTTAGGTTCTATTGTGATATTTTTCGCAAGTCTTGGAGTTGCCAATGCCACTGAGAATATCTTTGAGGCGAATGCGCCGAAAATTTTCGCCGACGTTACCATGCAAGCCGAGAAGTTTTACGGAGATCATTTCAATTCTTTTATCGGATATACTACACCCGTAAACAGATATTCCGTTCGACATGCGAAAATCGGAGTCATGGGCTCGATTGGAGAGCATATTGAATATGAGGTGGCTGCCGGTTCGGCGACATGCTTGGCGGGCGGGCAATTCACGCTGATGGATGCAGAAATATTTTACAAGCCCTTCGAGTTCCTTCGATTGGGTTTTATAAAGGGCGAGATTATGCGCGGGTTTGAATTCCGAGAAGAATGCGTAAATGTTCTCACGGCGGAAAAGCCTCGCTTTGCGACGACTATCGCGCCCTGCCATCCAACCGGGGCAGCTGTGGATTTTGATTATAGCTTTTCAGGTCCGACAGGGCTTTCAGTGCAATTTGCCTATTTGAATGGGACGGTTACACAAAACCTGGATGACGAGAAGGATATAAACCTCGGCGTAATATTTCATACGCCCTATCAGGGTTTATCCATTGGAGGGTTTTATAACGACATTCGGAAGAACTATGGGCCCGATGAAGATTTTGTCATGGTCAATGACAAAGGGCAGAGGATGGGCTTCGGGCTCGATTATGACGCGGATAACATTCTTTTTCGCGGCGAATATTATTTACTCAAGGGATATTATAACAACCCTTTTGTGAATACATGCTACAGAGATGACGCTCAAACGCAGTATATCCCGTCCGCGGATCTTGAAATGGATGCTTTTTATATTGAAGGGGGATACACTTTGAACACAAATCTGGAATCGCTGCCTTCTATCCGCCCTTATCTGCGCTACCAGTCGTGGGATAAGGCATCCAATGCGGCAGGCGATAATATTTACGCCTATGTAACAGTGGGTGTATCTTTGGTATTGGACGAACACCATCAGACTCTTTTCAGAATTGACTATGACACGCCGGTAACCACTCCCGACAATGTGGATAAGGATTCCGAATTGCTAATTATAAGGTTTCAGACGAGCATTTTTTGAGCATACTGTAAGTGACAAATATTTTGGCGTCAAACCTTTGAGACCCTTTAAGGAGAATAATCATGAGACGTTTTCATTCCTTCGCATGGGCGCTTTTGCTCATCGGGTTCGTTACTTCCGCCAATGCTGACATTACAAGCATTGTCCCAAGTGATGATATGTACACCGATCCCGAGCACTCGGGAAATCCTATGGATCAATTGTGGGTTGCAGACTATGCACCTACCGGAAACTACCAGCGTATTATGCTCAAGTTCGACTTGAGTGAATTCACAGGAGAAACGATTAACAGTGCTACTTTGAACCTCTATCGCTTTTTTGGATGCCCCGGCGGCGATCCCACGAATGTGAATATCTTCGTTGTCACTCAAGACTGGACTGAGAGCACTTGGCCGTCGAATCAACATATCGCCCACGGGGATTCTGTGTGGGCATCGTATGTTTTCAGCGCCAACGGTTCGCACGTCATTGATATTACCTCACTCGTTCGAGCCTGGATTGAAGGTTCCATCGAAAATTTCGGACTTGTTCTTAGGGCACTGCCCTATAACAAATTCACCAAATGCTACTCCAAAGAAGCCTCAAACGAGAACCTTCGCCCTTATCTGGAACTCGATCATGAAGCGAGCTCGAGTCCGCCAGAGCAAACCATAGGTTGGATTCGGGATTATGCTTTGGAAACCTATCCGAATCCTTTTAACTCGACAACGCGAATTAATTTTCAGATAGCCATTGGGGGAAATGTGAAACTTACTGTGCACAATCTATTAGGGCAAGGAATTGCCGAGTTGCATAACGGGAGTCTCTCGGCAGGCAGTTACAGCGTGGCGCTTAACGCTGACGGTTTGCCATCCGGTATCTACTTTGTTCGTCTGCAAACCTGTGCCGGAATCGATACTGAAAAGATCGTGCTGATGAAATGAAATGTGTTTGTGCTCGAAAACACTGGCTAATCGAGAGAAACTAAAAGGTCCCGAGCTTTGTTCGGGACCTTTTCTATGATTTCTTTTCAGAATTTCAGACAAGATTGAAAACAATTACACATCCAGATTGCGGACGTATTTCGCGTTGCGCTCGATGAAAGCGCGGCGGGGTTCCACGGCGTCTCCCATCAGCGTCGTAAACATGCGGTCAGCGGCGGCGGCATCTTCGAGCGTTACCTGAAGGACGGTGCGCTTTTCCGGATCCATCGTCGTCGCCCAGAGTTGCCCGGGATTCATCTCGCCCAAACCCTTATAGCGCTGCATATGCACGCCCTGAGTGCCCAGCTCTTTAATCGCCGCATCTCTTTCGTCTTCATCAAAACAGTACCGCTCTTTCTTGCCTTTGAAAACACGGAACAGAGGCGCCTGTGCGATATAAATCCGGCCTTCTTCTATAAGCCTGCGCATATGACGGAAAAGAAACGTCAGGAGCAACGTGCGGATATGTGCGCCGTCCACATCCGCATCGGTCATAAGAATAATTTTTCCGTAGCGAAGTTTAGACAGGTCGAATTCTTCCTCCGTGCCGATACCCGTACCGATAGCGGAAATCAGGGTGCGGATTTCATCATTGCTCAGAATTTTATCCAGCCGCGCCTTTTCGACATTCAGAATCTTCCCCTTCAAGGGCAAAATAGCCTGATAACGTCGGTCGCGTCCCTGCTTGGCGGAGCCGCCCGCGCTGTCTCCCTCGACGATAAAAAGCTCGGTAAGTTCACGATGCCTGTCGGTGCAATCCGCTAATTTTCCCGGCAGATTTCCTGATTCCAGTGCTGTCTTGCGCCGGGCAATATCCCGCGCCCGACGAGCCGCATCCCGCGCCCGCGCCGCGCTGACTGATTTCTCGATGATGCGCCGCGCAATCTGGGGATGCTCTTCGAGGAATTCGGACAGTTTATCATTGACGACGGATTCGACCACTCCCTTGACTTCACTGTTGCCGAGCTTCGTTTTCGTCTGTCCTTCAAACTGCGGCTCGGGAACGCGGATGGAAATGACCGCTGTGAGCCCCTCCCGGCAATCTTCTCCCGAAAGACTCATCTTGCCGTTTTTAAAAATGTTCAGTTTGTAGGCATAGCTGTTCAGTGTGCGCGTCAGCGCACTCTTGAAGCCGACCAGATGCGTTCCGCCTTCGACCGTGTTGATATTATTCACGTAGGTAATGATATTTTCCATATAGCTGTCATTAAATTGAAGCGCGACTTCGATTGGAATTCCATCCCGCTCCATCGAAAAATAAATCGGCTTTCCCTGAATCGAATTCCGCGTCTCATCCAAATACTGTACAAACGCCACCAAACCTCCATCGAAATGAAAGACTTCCTGTTCGCCATCCCGTTTGTCGGTAGCCGTGATTTTAAGACCGCTATTGAGGTAAGCCAGCTCGCGCAACCGATGGCAAATCGTTTCGAAACTGAAGTCTCGCTGCTTGAAAACATCGGGATCAGGCATGAACGTCGTTCGGGTGCCTGTGCCTCTACCCCCTTTATGCTCTTCAACGCCTCCTGTCGGGATACCCCGCTCATAGCGCTGCACGTACCGGCCACCATCACGACGCACTTCCACTTCGAGCCACTCCGAGAGCGCGTTGACGACGGACACTCCGACACCGTGCAGTCCGCCGGAAACTTTGTAAGTTTCCTTCGAAAACTTTCCGCCCGCGTGAAGCATGGTCATCACGACTTCCAGCGCGGAACGTTTCTCTTCCGGATGCTCTTCGACCGGGATTCCGCGGCCGTTGTCTTTCACGGTCACGCTGCCGTTCTCGTTGATGGTCAGCTCGATTTCGGTGCACCACCCCGCCATGGCCTCGTCGATGGAATTATCCACGACTTCATAGACAAGGTGATGTAGCCCTCGCGTGCTGACATCCCCGATATACATCGCCGGACGTTTCCGGACAGCTTCCAATCCTTTCAGAACCTGAATCTGAGCTGCACCGTAATCTTCGGTGTTTTGATTTTGCACGTCAACTTTTACGTCGGTTTCAGGCATGAATATTACCTTTTTTTAGTGTCCGCATTTCGTAAGGGTCATTTCAAGAAAATCTCGTCCACCAACCCTTCTCCGACAACACGGCGAATCTGCTCCAGAAGTTCCGGAGTTAAGAATTTCAACTCGGTTCGCCAGACCGCATCGACACATTCAACCACAAGGCGTCCGCGGCGCAGTCTCACTGGCTTGGCTCGCGTGGCAATTCGAGGGCCTACGATTTCCGGCCAAAGCCTAAAAACATCCGCCTCGTGCAGCCGTTTTTCGATGCGCCGGGAACGCGCAAATTCCGTGATGGCCTGAGCTAAAGTCACCCGTGACATCGGGAAATCTCGCCTATGAAATACCTATGAGAATGCAACATATTAATATACCTAATTATTTACAAAGATTCAAGTATAAAACCCAACATTCCTCCCGACCCTTTTTCTGCGACCGCTTTGAACGGCGCCACTAACTTTCTAAA
>CBDVDL010000174.1:0-4631 GCA_965372735.1 uncultured Alphaproteobacteria bacterium
CCTTGGACTCCTCGTTGTGACTGGTGGGAAACAGGCAAGACCTACACGATTCGTGCCTACGTTCCCGGCTGTACGCAGAAGGATTGCCATATTTCTCTTCAGGGCAGTACGCTGACCATTTATGGAACCACATCCGCCAAGCCGTGTCCGACCAAATCCAACTGCTTCTGCAACGAATGCTACACGGGCAATTTCCAGCGCTATTTCAATTTTCCTACGGGCGTTGATTCAAAGAATGTGAAGGCGGTCTGCAAGAACGGCGTTCTGACTGTGACGCTTCAGAAAATCAGTAAATCCAAATACGTACCGGTCAAAGTATCTTAGTAAAAAGCAAAGCACTCGAAGCAAGACAAGCCTGTTGACAACCTCCGTCAGCGGGCTTGTTTTTTCATTCTTTTAAATAGGACTCCTCCTCCCTGATTTGTCATAAATGCCCCTTTCTTCTTCTCGCTATTTTAAATTGCCCACGATTCGGTCAAGTAAAAAATTCTACAAAAATAATACTTTTTCAAAAGATGAGTTTTTTTCATTGACTTTCGATTTTTTAGAGTGCATATAATAATAAATAGATTTTGAGGATATCGAGTCCCTTTATATAACCGGGAGTTTTATCCCAAGCACCTTTTGTATCCTTATGTAATTAAAAGATTAATGAAAGGACAAACAGGAGGAAAGCCATGAAATCGCGATGGTTGTTTTTCATGCCGGTTTTAGCTGTACTCGTGCTCTGGGGTTGGAGCCAACCCGCTCATGGGTATTGGGTCACGAAGGTCGGCGAGATCGATTATACATGCCATTGGGTTCCGCCCACGGACACAATTGACGGTGATGGGATGCCCGATTTCGATCAGAAGCAGGATGCTTGGAGAAATGCGAACAATCAATGGACTTGGTGCGGACCTGTGGCAACCGCGAACTGCCTTTGGTGGTTCGACTCGAAATTCGAGAGAATTCGTCTCTGGTCTCTTGTTGGCAACGTAAATCCGACCATGCCCCCGGCAATCAGCGACAACTACAGCTTGATTTCCGCATTCGGTGCGTGGGATGACCATGATCCAGGCAACGTCATGCCCTACATCCAGAACCTTGTGACTTTCCTTCCCGGAGGAGTGGTTCCGCCGGGCGGAGTTACCGCGCAGCAACTCAAGACAATGATTGAAAATTATCTGGCGAGTGCGGCAGTGAACCTGTGGGGACATTATTCCATCGAAATTGTTGAAATGCCGGACTTCGATTATGTCTATGAGCAGGTGGAAGTCAGTCAGGACGTGATTCTCCTGTTGGGTTTCTGGCAGAAGTATGGCTCCGAATATAAGCGATTCGGCGGACACTGGGTGACTGTCGCCGGAGTGCAAGCTGCAGAGGATCCGAATCCAGCTCAGATTTCGTTTAGTGATCCTATCAAGGACAACGCTGAGTTGGGATTCCCGGGAGTTATTTGGAATGGTTTTATCATTCCGCATAATCCTATACCGGGCCATGCTTCATTCGTACATAACGATGCTGGGAACGTCTCCCATGACTACTTTCAATGGGATGACACATCCGGCTCACCCGGCGGCAATAGCTCCTCTCCGGATTATGGTTATGATTGGTACTACGACGATTGGACAAACTTCCAGGGACAGAATACTCCTGATCGCATCAATCCAAGCCAACAGGCCAATTACAATCCGAGTTTGCCCGTACATGTTGAAATCGAGGACATCATTGTCATCTGCCCAAGCTTCGATTATGGCGACCTCCATGGGAGTTATCCGACATTCGACATCGAATCGTGCGGCCCGGCGCATCCTCTGACGGACAAGGCTTGGCTCGGCGATGATATCGATGACGAATTATTCCCGGACACCTTGGATATGGACAATTTCGATGACGGTGTCATCTTCCATGGACTTCCGTGGTGGCCCTGCTCGACGGTATCTGTGACCGTCACTGTCACGACCGGAGCGCACTATGCGGGCGAAGATCTCTACCTGAACGCTTGGAAAGACGGTAACATCGACGGCGATTTCGATGACGGACCCGACGCAACCGAAGATGACTACCTGTGCTGCTCGGAATGGGTCATTCAGGATGTATCGGTTGCCGCTGGTGCCATGATGCATACCTTCTGCGATCCCGGAGTCTATAATCTCGGTATCTACGATCTCCGTATGCGTTTCCGGTTGACCAGTCAGCAGGTAGGTCGCTTCGGTTATGGCGGCGCGTGGTATTTTGCAGGACCGAATGGCTGGGGAGTGTACGATATTGACTGGGTGCTGGGTGAGGTCGAGGATTACATCAAACGAGAGATGCAGCTCCCCGTCGAACTCAAGAGCTTCAATGCGATGCCCGGTGATGGCGAAGTGCTGCTGAGCTGGGTGACGGCCAGCGAACAGGACAACGATTGCTTCCTTCTCCATCGGCGTACGACGAGCGGCTGGATTGAAATCGCCGTGATTCCGGGGCAGGGGAACAGCACGTCCGAGCAGAGCTATCATTATACGGATCGCAATCTGCGGAATGGGGTGCCGTATGACTATCTGCTGATGTCGAAGGACATCGCTGGAGTCGTCGAAGAGCTCGCGACAATTTCAGCGACCCCGACAGCGAGCGTGGTGCCTCAGGATTACGCGCTGTATCAAAACTTCCCCAATCCGTTCAATGCAGCGACAGCCATCCGCTTTGACTTGAAGGAGCGCAGTTTCGTGGATCTCAGTGTCTTCGATATTACCGGTCGCCAAGTTGCGACGTTGATTCACGAAGAATTGCCGGCATCACATCAGACCGTGACGTTCAATGCGGGCGAGTTGCCGTCAGGAATCTACTTCTACAGACTGCAAACGGCGAGCTTCACATCCACGAAGAAGATGGTATTCCTGAAGTAAACACCGCTTCTCATAAAAAAAGGCCGATCCAAAACGGGTCGGCCTTTTCTCATATTTATTGGTGAATACTATCCGGGAATCGAATCTCGTCCGGCGAATTCAGCGAAGACCTGTTCAAGATGTGTGATGATGTCTTCCGGTTTCTTCCAGATAAATTCGACCGGCAGAATCCAGACAGGAAGACCGAACGTCAGTCCGGCAAGGCGCATAGCATCTTTATGAGTTGTGACGATGGCTTCCGCTTCAAGCTGTCGGGCAAGGCTTGAAACGTTGCCGATGTCACTCTGAGAAAACGGATGATGGTCGCGAAAGCGGCAATGCTCCAACACCCGAAATCCGGATTCCAGCGCGGCCCGATGAAATCTTTCCGGGCGTGCTATGCCGGATAAGAGCACGACTTTTTCTGGAGGGAGGTCTGTTTTTCGCGCAGAAAATCGCACAGGTTTGCTGGTTTGAAGATGTGCTTCGATAAACGGTTTACCGAATTTATCCGCAAGCTCAGCTACCGCATCAGTCGTTTGCGAACCGACACTGACGAAAACATCGGCTCGGCGCAGCGCGGATACCGGTTCGCGCATAGGCCCCGCCGGAAGCAGGTACCCGTTTCCAAGAGGTTTCTGAGCGTCAAATAAAACAATTTCAAGATCTTTTTGAAGCGCGCGATGTTGAAACCCGTCATCCAAAAGCAGTACCGGAGATTGATACTTCTCGATTGCCGCGCGAGCGCCCGATACACGCTTGCGGCTGACAATGATGGGAATTTTCGGAAGCAGCTGGTGCAGCAGCAGAGGTTCGTCACCGACTTCTTGCCAATTTAAATCTTTATCCGCTTTTGGTTCGATGATTCGCATGGATTTTTCGTGCCGTCCGTAACCGCGGCTGAGAATTGCCGGGACACCGGGTTTTCGGTGGCGCTGAAGCAGGTCCTGCAGTATCGGCACAAGACTAACAACGCACGGCGTCTTGCCGGTGCCGCCAACCGTGATATTCCCCACGGAAATCACCGGAACATCTACGCGTTCGATGCGGGTAGGAGTTTTCTCGAAGCGCCAGTGATGAAATTCCGCTAAGATTTCGTACACGCGCGAAGCGGGGATGGTCAGCCAGAATGGCTTGACGGCTTTATCGGTCGGGAAATCCATAAACTACAAATTGTATTGCAAGAAAATTGTCGGGTGTGTGAACCACGTATCTTCTTCAAAGGGTTTGCTATTTGTCCCGGCGGGAGGGAAGTTCCGTGAGACTTCGACTTCACTGCCGATAGCCCATTGTCGCCATAAGAATTTAAGCTGAGGTTCCGCCTGGATGCGAGTTCGTCCGTCGTTCAGTTGGTCGCTGTTGACATCCACGTAACCATTGAAAGCCAGCCAAGGTTTCACGGGCACCAGCCAAACGAATGTGAACTGCCACGAGAGTTCTGCTGTGAATTCCTTGCGAGCCAGCGCTTGAAACTCGAGCCACGCTTTCCCGATGCGCACATTGTCCAAAGCGATTCCATAGAGAAAAACGCCGGGAATAATTTTAACCGGAGCTTCCAGAACACCGTCGTTATATTGAACGGACAGATTGAGATTGCCGGGAGCTGTTTTGGCAACGCGGAAATTGTGAGCGATTTCAAAGTAGGAACCGTGCTGCCCGGTTTTATCGAAATCGAAATCCACAAAGAAAAATGTATTTCCGTAACGGTCGATATGAAAGAATTCCAGCGTCGATGTCGTGATTTCCCGATGGAAGTCATAATGGAGCTGCGTATTGACAAAC
>CBDVDL010000175.1:0-4619 GCA_965372735.1 uncultured Alphaproteobacteria bacterium
CCTTCAAGGTCGCTCATAGCTATACCGTCAACTGACCTCGCCGCGGCATGCAAAAATAGCCTCATCGTTTTCTCCGCCTTCTTACGGTCGGTAATATCGCGAGCAATGCCACAGAGTCCGATGATGTCGCCATTACTGTCGCGGAGTGGCACTTTGATAGTGTGGAACGCATAAGGGATTCCATTGACCAATTTCGTATATTCTTTTTCGATGATCTCACCGTCCAATACGCGCCGGTCATCCTCGATAATGTGCCTTCCCACCTCCTCGCCAAAAAGCTCAACATCTGATTTGCCGATTAACTCTTCTGCTGATATACCGAACAGCTTTTCCATCGCCGGGTTCACACGAGTGTACTTCAGAGAGCAGTCTTTAGTGAATATGGAATCCTCGGCCGTTTCGAAGATCGCTCTGTGCCGTTCCTCGCTCTCCCGCAGCGCCTCCTCCGCTCGCTTGCGCTCGGTGATGTCCTCACCAGAAGAAATAGTTCCAATGATCTTCCCGTAATCATCTCTCAATATCGTATTGTGCCATGCGATGATTCTTTCTTCGCCGCTCTTGCTTATAGCTGGATTCTCATAGTGTTCGACCGGCTCGACCTCTCCCGCCATCAATTTCTGGTAAACAGACCTTACTTTTTCTCTGGTTCCTTTAGGCAAACATGTCTCAAACCAGTTCTTTCCAAGCAGCTCTTCGTCCGTATAGCCCAAAACCCTACAACCTTTTTTGTTTATCAGAGTGATTTCTCCGCGCTCGTCAAGAGCCACAAACATAACTCCAGCGATATCGAGGTATTTCTGCGCCTTGCTTCTTTGCTCCCGCAGCGCCTGTTCAGCTCGCTCGCGTTTAGCTATGATAGCTTGGATAATGGCTCCGAAGATAATCAGAATGAGAAGCACAAACCCACGCATCCAGATTTCATGCAATTCAGGCTTGAATATCTGCTGAAAAAGACTGCCGCGTTGAAATAGAAAGACATCTATGCCGGATGCAATGATCCAATACAATGCTCCCAGTTCTATGCTCAGCACAATTAAATTGCCTCTTGTCAAGGCACGAAATGATATGCGGAGCTTCATCTCAGATTTCCCCTTTTTTCGCATTCCTTCAGCTCTGGGAACAGGACAATTATTCCCATCAGCATTTAATATATCCTGTGATTTCCCAACTTAGAGAGAAACCTCATAGTATTATAGAACTTAGCAAAAATAATGCCGGGATATTCCACTTTAATCAATGGCTTTCCCCTTTTATCTAAATTCGATTGGATAGATTTCGATGATATACGGGCAAGTGACTTCGCGCCTAAGAGCGCACGCGAAACACCTCCTTGATCATCCCCCTCCCAGCACACCCACAAAGAGGACAAGATTAATTCAACACGTGTAACCACGAAAACAAAATCCTTTCAGGGTTTTTCTCAATCGCATTAGGTTAGTGCAATTAATACAAATATTTGTACTATCTCGTTTTTATACTTGACTTTCTCATGAGAAAGTATTATATTAAGGCATTCAATTAAGGAGGCTAAACCATGCTGTCTCAAACAGCGGCCTATGCCATGCGAGCGATGGGATATATTGCGGCTCATGAAGACAGCTCTCCCGTGCTGGCTCGAACGATTGCGACCGAAATGAAAATACCGCAAAACTATCTTTCCAAAATCGTGAACCGTCTGGTACATGCCGGGCTGCGTCGTTCAATTCGCGGCACCAACGGAGGTTTTTTTCTGGCGAAAGATGCCAAAGAAATCCACTTCATCGACGTCGCTTCTCTTTTTATGGATTCCAGCGATTTCAATACGTGCTTTCTCGGCCTTCATGAATGCGATAAATCCTGTAAGCTGCATGACCGCTGGGGGCCTATCGGAGAGCAGACTTTGAAATTGCTGAAAGAAACAACGATTGACCAATTAATGTAGAGAATAGAAGGAATAGAAAATGGCACAAAGTAATGCGGGCGAATTAAACGCGCAAGTTATCGAACTTGCTCACGTGGTTGACTATCAGGATAATTCTGTCGTCAGCCGCGAAATCATCAAGAAAGAAACGGGCAGAGTTTCCGTTTTCGCGTTTGATAAAAATGAAGGTTTAAGTGAACATACCGCTCCGTTTGATGCTTTGGTTTATATCCTGGACGGCGAAGCGGACATCACCATCTCCGGCAAACCCTTTCATTTGCGAAAAGGAGAGATGATTATCATGCCCGCGAATGAACCTCATGCTCTGAAAGCGGTGCAGAAATTTAAAATGTTGCTGACGATGATTAAGTCATAGCGCCTGATTCGGGATTCGGATACAATGGATTTCAAAAAAGTAGTCCGCTGGAATGCGTTTCTTAAATGATTCAACATGTCGGGCACGCGAGGACGCGCGAGTCGTAGGGACAAGGCCTGCCTTGTCCGTTCGTTACCGAATCAAATAAAATGAAACAGGGCGACCCATTCGGGCCGCCCTGTCCTTTATTTCAATAATCAACTTGCGCTTTGCAAAAACCGCTCTCGCAATTATTTCATCAGCACGATTTTCTTTGTCGCATCATAGCTGCCGGCTTTCATGCGAACGAAATAAACCCCACTTGATAAATCCCCGGCATTGAAGACCAACCGATGATTGCCCGGCTCGTACATGCCGCTTGCCAGCGTTGTCACTTTGCGCCCGAGAGTATTATACACATCCACTGTCAGTTCTGCTCGCTGTGGTAATGTCAGCAAAATGTTCGCGGTCGCGTTGAAGGGATTCGGATAAATCGAAGTCAGTTCGTAATCGGTCGGCTGCAGTTTCTCGTTATCGGGTTCCACACTGGAAACTTCCAGATATGTGGAAAAAGTCCCGCCGCCGTGAGTACCGATTCCCACGTAACCGTCCAGATGTCGCACGTCCATCGTCGTCACCCAGTTATAGCCAATCACGTCCGCACCCTCGAGCTCCCAGACGGTTTCGTCACCCGACAGCTCCATCGTCGCAAATAATCCGACGGTCGTGCCCACAAGGTAAATCGGCTGCTCACCGACATAGACGATTTCCGCCCAGAAACAGGAAGGCCCGGCGCCGCTGCCATCCGGATTCTCTTCCAGATTCCCTCCGATATTGCTCCAGTTTATCCCACCGTCTTCCGAATAAAAGAGCGACAGAACATTATAGTTGGTAAACACAACGATGACTTTGTTCGCATCTGTCGGATCAACCGTGATGCAATGTATCCAGCCCATTTCCGGAAAATCAGGATCGCTGACATCCATCACAGCCGTCGCTCCAAATGGCTCATCAATCCGATAAACCCGCGAAATATCCGGCTCGGTCGGATGGAAATCACCGTAATAAACCACAGGATTCTCCGTGTTGGAAATACCAAGAGCGGTTGCCCAGCGATTGTGGTTCATCGTAATCTGCACCCAGCCGCCGGAACCATTTTCCGGGACATCCGGATTGCCCCAAACGGAATTGACATCCGTCATAAACATCCCGCGATAGTCGTATGGAGTCAATTCAAACGGAGTAATCCAGCGTTCAAAATCGCCCGGCGGGCCATAGTAGTACCAATTCTGGAACTCGTCATTCTCGTCAAGAACAACGCGATAGAACGACCCTCCGTATTGTGTGGAAACATAAAACGAACGCCAATTATCCTGTTCAGCCGCGCCAATATCGCACGCCATGCCGTCACCACCCCATATGAAGTCCCAAGGGTCTGCCTCGTTTTCCGAATTTCCCAAGAACGTTCCGTTATCCTGCATCCCTCCCATAATCCGAAGATTCCCTTCCGTCAGAGGATCCACAGCAACCCAATAGAACTGCGTCGTGATGTAGCCATCAATATAGTCCCAGGGGAAAGGTACGGACCCGGTCGGTATCGCAAGACTGTTCGTCGTTTTACTCAGGCCGCCGTCATGGGAACAGTACATAATATCGGAATTCGTCGGGTCGAAGAACATGTGATGAATATCGGCGTGATGATTCGGGTAACAGATGTCCATACCGTTCGGTCCCGGCAGTAAACGGTAGTAGAAATTATAGCCGCCGATCCAGTAGGTGCTGTCATCCGAATTAAAAGCATCCCTCGAATAGAACATGGACGTGCCGCCGAGATAAACAACATCCGGATTTTCAGGATGCACCGCAACCACCATGTTGTATCCACCCTGAGAGTGGTAGTCATAACCGAAACCGATGGGTGATTCGTTTCGGAAATTGGGCATGTTCGGCGAAAGATTTTCCCATGTATCTACGTCGCCATCGCGCGTGAGCCGCCATAAACTGTGCCCGCCTCCCTGACCGATGTAACCGGCGCCGGGCGTCACCGATAGAAAGTAGAGTACATTCTCATCGGTGGGAACATACGTCATCACCGTACGGTGAAACGTCGCCGGGAAATTCGCTGGCAGAATATCATCCCACGTTTCACCGTTATCTTCCGAGCGCCAGAAACCTCCACCAAGAATATCGCTGTCGAGAGTCGCGTAAATAACGCCGCTCGGCGTGACCAGTACATCTGTCCACGCATAATCCGTTGACTCGAAAGTACCGAGGACATCATGCCAACTTTCTCCGCCATTCAAACTGCGCTGAATCGTGCCATAAGTAGCCGCGTAAACCTCATCCTCTTCCATATTTGCAGGA
>CBDVDL010000176.1:0-4605 GCA_965372735.1 uncultured Alphaproteobacteria bacterium
ACGAAGTCTGTCATCGAGCAAATCCTCGGTCGCATCGAATCACCGGCGAGAATGATATTGATACGGCGTGGTTTCGCCCCGAGGACACCGTTGGGATTTCCGGCAGCGCGTCAACACCACAATGGCAGCTCGTCGAAGTGAAACAGTTTTTGGAAAAGTTAAATTGCATCGAGGAACCGGTTCGTGACACTGCCGGAAATATCTGCTGAAACGAAGGAATCCCGCAAGCGACGAAAGCCGGATTGGCTGAAAGTACGCTTGCCCGGAAGCGGCCGCTTTGCTCAGGTGCAGCGGCTCGTCAAAGATTACCGGCTGCATACCGTCTGCCAGAGCGCGCGATGCCCGAATGTCGGTCAGTGCTGGGAGAGCGGCACGGCGACGTTCATGATTTTGGGGGATGTCTGCACGAGGTCATGCCGCTTTTGTGCGGTGAAAAACGGTGCGCCGGAATCGACGGATTCGAACGAACCGAAGCATGTCGCCGAGGCTGTAAAAAAACTCGCGCTGAAGTATGTTGTGGTCACGTCGGTCACACGGGATGACTTGCCGGACGGCGGCGCACAGTTGTTTGCGGATATGATACGCGAAGTTCGAGCGTCTGTGCCCGACTGCAAAGTGGAAGTTCTTATCCCTGATTTTCTTGGCATGAAAGATGCGTTGCGCGTTGTGTGCGATGCCGCGCCGGATATTTTGAATCATAACATCGAAACCGTACATCGTCTTTATACGACGGTTCGTCCGCAAGCGAAATACTGGCGTTCGCTTCAGCTTTTAGCTCGCGCGCGCTCTATGGGAATGCGGACGAAATCAGGATTGATGGTCGGTGTGGGTGAAACACGAGATGAAGTGATTCAAACGATGCGAGATTTGCGCGAGACCGGCTGCGAACTTCTCACCATAGGACAATATCTTCAGCCGACACTCTCTTGCTTGTCCGTCGTCGAGTTCATCGCTCCGGAAGTTTTTCATGAGTACCGCGACATCGGACTCGATTTAGGTTTTCGGCATGTCGAATCTGGACCGCTCGTCCGAAGTTCCTACCACGCCGCCCTTCAGGAAGCCGCAGCCGGCGAGTAAAAACGCCATTGCGGGTGAAGACACCCACAACGGCGTTGTTTGCGATAAGGATATATGACTCGCCGTTGTAGGTCTCATGGGCCTCAATGGCGTTTATTTTTGTTCCCTCCAAATGCGCAGGATTTCGTTCAGAATCTCTTCACGGACGCGCTGTGATTCGAACGCGGACTCGCATCTTTTCACACCTGCCGCCGCGCCCTTGTGACCGTCGCCGATATTCAGCAGTCGCATGATTTCACCCACGTCTTTGGCGTGGGTTTCGCTTTGCATAGATAAAGCCAACGACATCGAAAGAGCGATGTCATGCGTCTTCAGCCTCTGCCGAAATACCGGCTTGATTTCAACGTAACCTTTTGCGTCGGGAAAAAGCAGCCCAGCTAATTTCTTATCCACGCGAACCGGGCGTCCGAATTTGGCAAGGTCAATGATGACGAGTTCTCTCGCTTTGTCCTCAGAAAGAAAGCGGGCATATTTCTGAATCGTATCCAGCATGTCCACTTCCTGTTTGTGAAAACGTTCGGCGCGCTCGATGACGTCTGACTGTTCGGCGGCTTCTTCTAAAGACAAATCGCGCAGAAGAAAAACCAGCTCGCGCATAAATTCGCGCTGTTCACGCTGCGATTCAGAAGAAGCTTTAATGGCGCTGTCGATACGCTTCCCCGATGTTTCGCGCCGCCAGTCATCCATATCTTTGAAAGCAAATGCATCAATGATGTCCGCTTCACGGGTGAGTATTGCGAAATCCTCCGGCAGCTCTTCTTCCCGCGAAAAATAATCGAACACGACTCGAGCGCATGAAGGTTCCGCGGCAAAACGTCCAGGTATCGTCGCCGGGTCGATGCCGCGCAGCTTGAGTTCGTCGAGATTGCCCGTGTGATGATCGAACCACATGCCGCATTCGAGCGGGTACGGCAAATCGCACACGATGTCCGACTTGGTGATAGAAATCTCCGCGCGCGTAATCGTCATCGGCCCGGCGAAACGCACATCGTCGATATCAAACGCCCACGAACATATCGCCGCCGAGGCTATCCCGTCGAAGTCGTTGTGTGTGACGATGGAAGATAATGAGTTGTCCATTCGATAAAGACTATTTCTTCTTCCGACGGTCGCGGATGATGTTGATTTGTGAACCGGCGAGAATCATCTGCACTTCCCGCTCGGTCAGGTTATGCTCGACAGGAATATCTTTTCCTTTCGTGACGTTACGCACGAGCAGATTGCGGTTTTCAGCGGAAAGGGCGCGAAGGTTTTTCAGTTCAAGAACATCATCCTGCTCGACAGCGTCGTAATCTGACGGATTCTTGAACATCAGCGGCAGGATGCCAAAGTTCGAAAGATTCGCGCGGTGAATGCGCGCAAACAGTTTCGTAATAACGACGCGCACACCCAAGAATCGCGGAGCGAGTGCAGCATGTTCACGCGATGAACCCTGTCCGTAATTGTCGCCGCCTACGATAATACTCGTGCCCGCTTCTTTCGCGCGCTTCGGGAAATCGGGATCCACAGCGACATACACATGTTCGGATATCTCTGGAATGTTCGAGCGCAACGGCAGGATTTTACTTCCGGCAGGCATGATGTGATCCGTCGTGATATTGTCGCCGACTTTGAGTAGCACCGGAGCTTTGATGGTATCCGGCAACGGTTCAAGCTCGGGCAGCGTGATAATATTCGGCCCCTTCTTCAGCTTCGCGTCTTTTCCATCGGTTGGAAAAATTATCAGCGAATCATTCACCAGTTCTTTCTTCAGTGGTTGCACCTGTGGATACTTTCCGAGGTCGCGTGGATCCGTGATTTTGCCGTGCACAGCCGAAGCGACGGCTGTGACAGGGCTGCAAAGATAAACTTGGTCGCCCTTCGTTCCGGAGCGTCCGGGGAAATTGCGCGTGAATGTGCGCAGACTGATCCAGTCTGTCCCCGGTGCCTGTCCCATTCCGATACAGCCGATGCAGCCGCTCTGTTGAATGCGCCCGCCCGCGTTCAGAATCGGAATCAGGCCTCCCTCTAATGCGAGATTTTTCAGAACCTGAAGAGAGCCGGGATTGATTTGAAAATCCATTTCACGAGCAATCTTATGCTCTTTGCAAACTTCCGCGACTGTCATCAAATCGCGCACGGATGAATTCATACAAGAGCCGATCAGAACTTGCTGCACAGGTGTTCCCGCCATTTCTCGAACTGTCTTGACCTTGTCGGGTGAGCTGGGGCAGGCGATGAGTGGTTCGAGTTTCGATAAATCAATTTCGTCATGTTCATCATAGGTCGCATCAGGATCGGCGGTGAGTTCCTGCCAGTGTTCTTCGCGATTTTGTGCGCGTAAGAAAAAGCGCGTCAGTTCGTCGGAAGGGAAGACGGAGGTCGTTGCGCCGAGTTCCGCGCCCATGTTGGTAATCGTCGAGCGATCCTGAGCAGGAAGATGTTGAAGTCCCGGGCCGTAGTATTCGATAACTTTTCCGACGCCGCCCTTCACCGTGTGTCGCCGGAGCATTTCCAAAATTATTTCGCGCGCGGTTACCCAATCAGGCGGTTTGCCTATGAGCTTCACACCCATGACTTCCGGCATGCGCAAGTAAAATGGCTCACCGGCAATGGCGAGCGCGACATCCAAACCGCCCACGCCAATCGCGAGCATTCCCATACCACCGCCGGTCGGCGTGTGTGAATCGGAACCCACCATCGTTTTGCCCGGTCGCCCGAAACGCTCGAAATGCACATAGTGGCAAATGCCGTTGCCGGGGCGCGAAAAATGAATGCCGAATTTTTCGGCGGCGCTTTGCAGAAATAAATGGTCATCAGCGTTGCGGAAATCCGACTGCAGCAGGTTATGGTCAACGTAACTCACGGATAGTTCCGCTTGTGTTTTTTCGAGTCCCATCGCTTCGACTTCAAGATAGACGAGCGTGCCAGTCGCGTCCTGAGTCAGTGTATGATCGATTCGGATGGCGATTTCTTCACCGGGCACCATCTTCCCGGAAACAAGGTGCGATGAAATGAGTTTTTGCGTGACATTCATTCCCATTGTTGGCTCCTCCATAGTCGTGTATTTTTGTTTGTTGTTGAGTTTTTACAATTCCAGAGGTACAATCCGGTAGTGTCGCACGGCAGTGCGCTTTTATTGAAATCAGTAGCCGCACAGTAGTGCACTTGGGTCGGCTGCAATCCACCAGTACTGGTGGACAACACCGCATTGCTGAATCTGTTCTGGCAATATCGCGGCTATGAATCGCCAGAACATTGCATTTAAGAGTTGACTGAATTCGAAAAGAAGCAACCCCTTCTAACTTCCCCTACTAAAGCAGGGGAAGGATGGTACGATCCCCCTACTTCAGTAGGGGGACAACAGGGGGTTCATTTTTTGTTTTATCTTGCTTGTCCAACGGACCGGAATATTCCCATGTATTTTAAGATACGCTGCTGTTGTTTCTTGCCGAATCAGTTTGTGACCCGGCCGGAATGATTATATCTCGGTTCCTTCTTGTATCATTTTCAAATTTGCACTAATACGTTTTGGAATCTCTTCCCTTA
>CBDVDL010000177.1:0-4595 GCA_965372735.1 uncultured Alphaproteobacteria bacterium
GGCCCGTCTATCGGAATCACACGCAGCGTCGCCTTCGTCTCACTTTGAACTCGCTCTTCGTCTTCTTGGTTTCCTGCCCAATGACACAGCACAAAGCCCCTGTCCTCTTTCATCGCCTGACGCAGTTCATCGTATGTCTCCACCGGAGCCGTGTGCTCGTCGCGAAATGCCTTCGCTTTTTCAAAGAGTTCCTTCTGAATCGAGTCCAACACTTTTGGAACTTCATCAACGACATTGCCAAGAGGAACAAACAATTTCTCGCGATTCGGGCGTTTGGTCAGAACGACTTGTTGCTTCGCAATATCTTTCGGGCCGATTTCAAGGCGCAGCGGATACCCTTGCAGCTCGCCTTCGGCGAATTTGAAGCCGGGAGTCAACTGGTCGCGGTCGTCGAGCCGGGAACCGATACCGGCTTTTTTCAAGTCAGCGAGCAGCGGCTCCAGAATAGTCATTACAGCCGCTTTTTCTTCGGGCTTCTTGAATATCGGAACCGCGTAAACCGGCCACGTTGCAAGTTTGGGCGGTACGATAACGCCGTTGTCATCGCCGTGCGTCATCACAAGTGCTCCGATGAGCCGCGTGGACACACCCCACGATGTCGCGTACACATACTCCAATTCGTTGCGCTCGTTCTGGAACGTTACATCGAAAGCTTTGGCGAAATTCTGACCGAGGTAATGCGATGTCCCCGCCTGCAGCGCTTTCTTGTCCTGCATCATCGCTTCGATGCAGTACGTATGCACCGCGCCGGGGAATTTCTGGCCTTCGGATTTCAATCCGTGAATCACCGGCATCGCCATATAATCTTCCGCAAACGTGCGATAGACGCCGAGCATTTTCTTCGTTTCGATTTCAGCTTCCTTAGCCGTGGCATGAGCCGTGTGCCCTTCTTGCCAGAGGAATTCCGTCGTCCGAAGAAAAAGACGCGTTCGCATCTCCCATCGCACGATATTAGCCCACTGATTAATCAGGAGCGGTAAATCACGATAGCTCTGAATCCAGTTCTTGTACATCGCCCAGATAATCGTTTCGGATGTCGGTCGCACCACCAGAGGTTCGTCAAGTTTTCTCGTCGGGCGCAGCTTCGTTTCGCCTTCGACGCGTTCCAATCCGCTGTGTGTCACCAACGCGCACTCCAGCGCAAATCCTTCGACATGTTTAGCTTCCTTTTCCAAAAAGCTCTGAGGAATAAAGAGAGGGAAGTACGCGTTGACATGCCCCGTTTCTTTGAACATGTTGTCGAGAGCCTGTTGCATTTTCTCCCAGATAGCATAACCGTTCGGGCGAATCACCATACAGCCCTTGACAGGCGAATGGTCCGCTAATTTTGCCTCGCGAACCACATCGACATACCACTGTGAATAATCCTTTTGACGAGGCGTGATGTTCTTAGCCATACGTGTTTTTCTGCTCCTTAATTTACATGATATCTCCCCCCGCTTGCGGGGGGAATTAAAGGGGGGTTCCTTATACTCCGCCGAGCCGGGTTCAGAGCAAAATACTATCTAACACACCGATGAGATATCCGCGCGTAACCCGGCCGGAATTTAGCGTCACTTGATCTACTTCCCGCCCATCATCTTTTCAGCCTTCGTTCGAGCGAAAGCATAATTCATATTCAGAAGGGAATGAAACTCAGCGGCTTTTTTGAAGTATTCCTCAGCCTTCTGGTTGTTTTTCTGCCCTTGATAAGCCAGCGCTATGCGATACAGGTTATACGGATTCTGCTGATTGCCCTGTTGGAATTCTTCGAGAGCCTTCGCATAATTCTTCTGCTCAAGCGCAATCATACCGGCCAATTCATGCGATAAACGAATCTGATTCAAATTAGCAGCTTCGGTTGTTTGCTTGAGGTGAGCATCGCTCTTGGCTTCCGCAGCTTTAAAATCGCCTTTCTTCATGGTAATGCGGGCGTCATTATAGAGGAAATTACGCTTGGCATTTGCCTTGATATTTCTGGAAAGCTCGGATTCCATGATAAGCCGCAGCGACGTCCGATACGTCTCCAATGCATCATCATAGCGACCCTGTTCGTATAGAATATTCGCCATGATTCCAAGGTCGCCCGCCATCGCCGCCGTATCGTTGATGTTCTCCGCCAGAGCGTTCTGCTCTTTTATCGTTGCCAGAGCTTCGTTGTATTTCCCTTCATCGATATACGTCATAGCCGTGATGAAGAGAGCCGTGCGGCGCTGGCCATCGTCTTTGGCAATATCATAGAACTTTTTGAGCTGCTCCCGGGCTTCGTCGTATTTCCCCTGATAGGTCAGATTTGTTGCAATCCCTCCATGCGAAGGTACGAAATCCGGTTTAGCCATCAGCGCCTTATTATAAGTCTCAATGGATTCCTCGAAGCGACCCATCTTGAGCAGCAATTCCGCGTAGGACTCGTAGGGGTTGGGATCAACAGGATTCAGTTCGATATACTTCTGAAACGCCGCTTCAGCTTCGTCGTAGTTTTCGAGAGTGCGATTGGCGTAACCCAACATGTTGTAGGGCGGCGAGAAATCCGGGGCAATTTCCGTTGCCTTCCGAAACTCCACAATCGCCTTGTTATACTTTTGTTGGCCGAAAAAGAAGACGCCTAAGGCATTGTAAGCCCGTTCATCTTTCGGATATTTTTCAACCAACTGCCGTAAATACTCTTCCTGCTTGACCGGATTGCCGTTGATGCCTGCTTCATTGGCAAGAATCCACAGCCGTTCACCTTCGGAAACCTTATCCACCAACTCACGGGCCTTGTTGAAATTTTCAAAGAAACCCTTGGCGCTGGGTTGAGCGAAAGCCAAGTCCCGGTAAGCCAAAGCAAAATCCGGGTCTAAAACGACAGCCTGTTCGAGAACCCTCCGGGATTCCTGAATCAGGAATTTATCTTGAAGATCTCTCGCCCGGAGAAAACGCTCACGGGCTTCCTTCGACGATGTCGTAATCGGAATTTTACCGTCATCGAGCTTTTTCTGAGTGCAGCCGAATCCCGCGAAAAGCAGGACGCCAACAATCAGAAATGCAGAGTAGCGAAGAAGGCTTGACATAATAATCCATCCTCCTGTTTTGGGTGACCAATCCGAGAAAATGATAGTCAGTAAGCTGCTTTGGAAAACAACGCGAGGTATAAGCCTTTAAACCGCATAACTCGCCGAGCCGGGTCGTTCAGGCCCTGGCCGCAATCTACTTCCCGCCCAACATCTTTTCGGCCTTCGGTCTGGCAAAGGCGTAATTTATATTTAGGACCAAATGGTCCAAGAGTGGATAAAATCGGGCAGCTTTTGTATAGAACTCTTCTGCTTTCTGATGGTCTCCCTTGCCGTCGTAAGCTAATGCTATACGATAGAGATTGTATGGATGTTTTTGGTCACCTTGCTGGAACTCATCGAGAGCTCTGTCGTAGTCTCTTTCTTCAAGCGCAATCATTCCCGCCAGTTCATGAGATAGGCGAATCTGCGCTGAATTTTCAGCTACCATCACTTGTTCAAAGAAAGAATCGCACTTGGCCTTTGCCATATCAAAATCGCCTTTCTTCATAGCGATCCGACTCTCGTTATAGAGAAAGTTGCGCTGCGCATTTCTTTTGATTTCATCGGAAAGATCCGAATCCAAGAAAAGCTTTATGGAGGTCTTGTACTTCGAGAGCGCATCATCATACAGACCTTGCTCGAAAAGAATGCATGCAATATCCGCAATGTCGCGAGCCATCGCAACGGTGTCACTAATTCTTTCCGCCAAAGCATATCGCTCATTTAGCGCAGTCAGAGCCTCTTCGAACTTCCCTTCGTCTATGTAAGACACCGCTTTGTTGAAATATGCGGCACGGCGTTGGCCATCGTTCTTGGCTATCTTCAAGAACTCTTGCAGTTGACTCCGGGCCTCTTTATGTTTTCCCTGATATACCCAATTTGCTGTAATGCCCATGTGAGAAGGGGTGAAATCATGTTTGATGGCCAGGGCTTTCCTATATGATTGAATAGATTCCTCAAACCGGCCCATCTTCAGCAGCAATTCAGCGTACGAGTCGTAAGGATTGGGGTCGTTGGGATTCAGATCAATATACTTCTGGAAAGCCTTCTCGGCTTCAGGGTAGTTTTCAATGCCCCGGTTGGCGTAACCCAGCAAGTTATAGGGAGGCGAGAAATCCGGTGCAATCTCAATTGCTTTCCTGAATTCTGCTATCGCCTCGTCATACTCCTGTTGGTCGAAGTAGTATTTCGCCAATACATGGTGAGCTCGCTCATCTTTTGGGTATTTCTTAACAAGCTGCAAGAAGCACTCTTTCTGCTTGATCGGATCGTCGTTTTTGCCGGCTTTATCACCAAGAATCCATAGCCGTTCACCCTCGGAAGCTTTATCAGTCAATGCACAGGCTTTATTGAAGTATTCAAAGAAATGCTTGGCGTTGGACTGAGCGAAGGCTAAATCCCGATAAGCCAGCGCAAAGTCCGGATCGAGAACTACGGCTTGTTCGAGAACCCCGCGAGATTCATGATACAGAAACTTATCCTGAAGGTCTCTCGCCTGCAGAAAAAGTCCACGCGCTTCTTCGGATGATGTCGTAATCGGAATTTTACCGTCATCGAGCTTTTTCTGAGTGCAGCCGAATC
>CBDVDL010000178.1:0-4588 GCA_965372735.1 uncultured Alphaproteobacteria bacterium
CTCTGATGAAAGCATTGTTCGGGTAAGTCCGTTTTTATCATAAAAGCACAATCTAGAGGAACTATCTTTATCTACTGCCAGATATGCGCGACTCTTTCCATCTCCACCTATAAGCCATATGCTAGGTGAGCCATCAGCTTCTATTCCAAATGAAGCACGGAGTTTGCCATTTTGGTCAGATAAAGTAATATTTGCCGAACCATCTGCTTCCGCTCCAAATGAGCCACGATATTTGCCATTCTTGTCTATTACAACAAAGCTCTCAGCCTGAATGCTCTTGCCATTTGAGACACCACCCTCTGCTAATAAGTCCTCGATCTGTTCTTCCAGTATCTGTAAACGTGCTTCCAATATTTGAAACTCTTTGCTTTTCACTAAAACCTCCTTCTGTCGTTCTGATGGTCTAATGGTATGATGCTACTTCGCTGCTTTCCATAGACTGTAAACTAACAGACAATAAATCGGAATCGTGACCAGCACCGCGGCCGAGCCTAACCAGCCATCAGCGAAGGCGAGCTCTTTCACACCTATTGCCACAACAATAGCAAGCGCAATCCCCACTAAGGCCTCGCCTGCAATCAAGCCTGAGCTGTACAGAATGCCGTGATCCTCACCCGCCACTTTGATAGACCGCTTTTCCTGATAGCGATTCACAGCATATTTGACGATTCCTCCGACCATAATCGCTGCCGAGAGCCCCACCGGAAGATAAAGCCCGACCGCAAAAGCCAGTGTTGGCACAGCGAAACATTCCACGACGAGCGCCAGAAACATTCCGAAGAAGATCAAATCCCACGGCAGTTTGGCTTCCATGACGCCTTCGATAAGAATCGCCATGATATTCGCTTGCGGCGCGAGCAGGGGGGTGGGATGCTCCGGCGTTTGCACGAAGCCATAAACGTCGTTTAAGAGAAAGACAACCGCGCCGACAATAACGGCTGCACTCAACACTCCAGCGAATTCCGCAATCTGCTGCTTCCACGGCGTCGCCCCCACAAGAAAACCGGTTTTCAAATCTTGCGACATATCACCGGCAGCACATACCGCGATACAAACCACCGCTCCAACCATTAAGGCGGTGACCATCCCGCTGACTCCTACAAAGCCGATATTGACGAAAAGCAAAGCGGTTCCTAAAAGTGTGGCGATGGTCATGCCGGAGACAGGGTTCGATGATGAACCGACAATTCCGACGATTCGCGACGACACCAGAATGAAGATGAAACCGAAAACAATAACCAGCGCGGCGATTAAAGGTGTTGCCGGTGTCATAATCCAGACAAGAAGAGCAACAACAATCGAACCAACCACCACAAACCAGTTCGGAAGGTCACGATTCGTTCGCACCTCCTCGCCGGATTCTTCGGTTTTCTTTTGTCCGAGGCCGCGCAATCCTGCAAAAAGCGATTTCCCGAGCGCGGGTAAAATTTTGAGGAGGCTCAAAATTCCGCCCATCGTTACAGCCCCAGCACCGATGTAACGCACATAAACGGAATGAATATCTTCGCCGCTCATCGCTGAAATGAGTTCTTTCGTCGATGGGAAAATCGCGTGTGTCGTTTCGGCCCCGAAGAAAGCAATCATCGGAACAAGCACGAGACTGCCCAAAGCGCCGCCAGCTAAGAGAACGGCCGCCGTGCGCGGCCCCAGAATGTAACCGACACCTAAAAGTGCGGGGATGGCCTCAACACCAAAATACGCTCTCTTCGGTACGGGAAGCCACCAGGTTAGATCTTTTATCCAGATGCCAAGTCCCAAAGCGAGTTTGTAAATCCCGCCAGTCAGAACGCCCCAGAGTACTTTCTTCGCTTGCTTGCCGCCCTTTTCGCCCGCGATAAGCACTTCAGCGCAGGCTGTGCCTTCCGGATAGGGAAGGATGCCGTGTTCGCGTTTGATTAGATATCTTCGCAGCGGAATCATTCCCAGTGTTCCCAAGATACCCCCCAAGAGAATCAGATAGCCGATTTTGAGCAGACTGGGGATTTCAATCTCGGGTCGCGTCGCATGCCAGATAAAAAATGCAGGGATGGTAAAGATAACGCCTGCCGCAAGAGATTCTCCTGTGGAGGCGATGGTCTGAACGATATTATTTTCCAGAATCGTTCCACGTTTCATAATCTGTCGCAAAATCGCCATCGAAATAACAGCCGCGGGAATTGAAGCAGAGACCGTCATGCCTACGTACAGCCCCAGATAAGCATTAGCCGCAGCGAAAACCATCCCCAAAATAATACCAAGCACATAAGCTTGCAGCGTTGATTCCGGCAGCTTCTTTTCATGTGTAACATAGGGGATAAAACTATCGCCGGCTCTTTTTGTTTGCTCCGTCAAAAGTATCTCCTTGATTTTCTATCGTGAAGGGAGTAGGAAAATCTTTATTTGTTTACGCCTTCGCAACGCTTCTTTGAGGCCTCTATAGAAAGCCCAGTCCATGACAAGCCAAGACGTCAATAATCTGAAAAATAGAAAGAGAAAATGAAGACAACGAGTTATCCCTCGAGCGTGTCTCCATGCGAAAAGAAGTCGGTTGCAGGCTTTCGTTGCAGCGATTTTAGTAGCAGTAAAATTCGTTTGTATCGCGCCGCCGGTGTGGTGAATAACACGGCATTTTGGCTCGAAATAAATGCGCCAGCCTCTATTCGTCGCTCTGACTCCTAAATCGACATCCTCCCAGTAAAACGGCTCGAAGAGTTTGTCGAATCCACCAAGGTCGCTGAACATGTCGCTCCGAAAAGCAGTGTGCCCTCCGACAGCGTAAGCGGATGGAATCTTTCCTTGCACCGGCGCGGGCTGATGTCTTTCGGCATGGCGCACCACCGGGAAACCTTGTTTCCAGATGAGCTGCTTGGCTCCTTCCCGAAACGTTTTGCCATCGTTCTGAAAAGAACGAAATGTCACGGCAAAAGTATTCGAATCGGTAAAGTAGTCGCCTAAGGGAGAGAGGATGTCGCTGATGATTTCAATGTCGTTATTCAAGAGAAGGACAATCGGTGCGCGACATTCAGTAACCGCTCGCGTCGCTGTATAAGCGAATCCTTGATTCTTCTCCTGCCATACCCACCGCACAAAAGGAAAGCGTTCGGGAAGTTTTTCGCGAGTGCCATCCATGCTGCCATCATCGACAACAAGAACATCATCAAGGTCGGGATGATTTCCCAAATGCTTTTCAATGGACGCCAAGCAGTTTTCAAGTTCGTCGCAACCATTATAACTTGGGATGGCAATGCCGTATTTATCACGGTCATTCATAAAAGACCCAAGAACTCATTGGCGATCTTTTCAACACGAAGATGATCGAGAATAAACTGGCGGTTAGGTATTCCAAGTCTCGAATCATATTGCATGATCGCTTCTTTCATCTCTTCAATCCCCCATCTCATATTCATCACTCGACCGGAGCAGTTTTTGCGTATGAATTTATTAATTAGTTCCGGCGTTACCAAGCCTTCTGCCAAGCCGTATTCGGACTTATTCCCCATATAAGAACGCTGGTCGAAGATGATTACATTTCTTTCGCATGCCATTGATTCATAGCATCCGCGGCCAAGGCTGACGACAATATCCACAAAATTGATAAGATTCTCTATGTCAAATCTCGGGGTATCTATACTTGCGAATGTGAACCGCAAACCAAGTTGTTCGCATGCTTTGCGAACGATGCCGACTCCTCCGGCAGAGTTACTCAGCATTAAGACACTCGTTGCTTTCCCCTGATTGACTGGCATGACCGATTTAAATTTGTAGCAATTAATGGGATTTCGAATAACCGTATTTTCAAAATCTAAACCCAGGAGGTGTTGACTCACCTCTTCGGAAATGGCGACATATCTATCCGCTCCCTTTACCGGCTGCTCCAGTTCGGGATATATCCCGTGACAAACCAGAATCTTGAAACCTTTGATACCAGCTTTTTGGATGTATTTAAAACAAGTGTTATGATTGATGAGTATTAGGTCATATACTTTCCGGAGTTTTGGATTAACTGGAACTTTCTCTTGGAGTAGTTTAGCGAATATTCCAGGTTTCAGAGTAAAGACATCTACATCGAATCCGCGCCTCAACATCTCCATGGCCATGGTGGATGTCCAGGTTTCGGATCCCCCTACCGCCCGTAAATGGTTGGTGGCAATCAGTATCCTCATGAACTCTTGCCGTCCGATTGTAGAATTTCATCCATAGCACTTTCTACTTCTTTTAGGAATGTTGGCATTGTGTTCGGGTCCGTGGGCGGAACGAGAGAGCGGTATAGGGAGCCTTTGGGAGACCATTTCTCGATTTCCTGATGGACATTTTCTTCGGGTCGGAAGAATATAATGCCCGGTGTATGAACGGCATTCGCGATATGCGCAAGCCCACTGTTCGTTCCGGCAAACAATCGAGCTTGGCGAATAATATCCGCTGTAAGAAGAATCGGAAGATCAAAAGCCATGATGGCCTTTCCATGAAGAGCGGGAGAGATTATTTCTGCGAGTCCTTTTTCGGAATCGACTCCAAGAAAAACTATCGAATCAATATTTTCCGTTATACTCAGAAGTATGTTTCGCCATGCCTGTGAAGAAAGATAATCAGGTGGGGACGTGACACCACC
>CBDVDL010000179.1:0-4586 GCA_965372735.1 uncultured Alphaproteobacteria bacterium
CGATCAATGATATTCTGCAACTCGTTGTTGATTTTCTCTCGCTCCGAAAGCAGGTCGTCCAGTTCAACCTGCCCCAAAATACTCCTCAGAGTCGTTTGCGCGAGCTGAGACGTTGCAAAGAGGTAATTCTCGACCTCGACTACAGATTTATTTGGTTCCATAACCCGAAAGTAGATGACCGCATTCACCTGAATGGATACATTGTCCCGTGTGATGACGTCCTGTGGAGGGACATCCAGAACAATGGTACGCAGACTGATTTTCTGCATGCGATCCACAAGCGGTATGAGAAGAACCAGGCCAGGCCCTTTCGAGCCAATAAGACGGCCCAACCGAAAAATGACTCCGCGTTCGTATTCATTCAGGATGCGGATTGCTGAAACCAGCAATAAAAGAACAATAACAATGATAAATGCCAAAGCAGGCATGAGACCCTCCTCCACACGTTCGACATCGACTTACTCCGTCGGTGTCAGATTGGTTCGACAGTTAATTTCAGGTGATCAACGGCGACCACCCGAACCTCTTTATCCTTTTCAATGGGCGACGACGCCACGGCTTTCCACAGCTCACCATGCAGCAGAATAGTTCCGGCCGGTGTGAGAGGGATTACAACTTCGCCTATCTCTCCGATAAGCCCTTCTCTTCCCGTCGTTACTTTTCGTCTTTGAGCACGAATTCCCATTCCCACAGCGAATAGGAAGAACAAAGCTGTGAAGAGCGTCGCCGGTATAATGACACTGAGACTCACCTTCACTCCTGTAATTGAAACATCAAAAAGCATGAGAGAACCGAGCAGAAATGAGATGACACCTCCGATCGACAATAAACCATAACTCGCGATTTTTATTTCCAGCAGGAAAAAGATCATCGCTAAAACAATCAGCAGAATACCGGCTAGATTCACCGGCAGAAGCTGCAAACTGAAGAAAGCCAGAATTAAGCATACTCCCCCGACCACTCCCGGGAAGATAGCGCCGGGATTGTAAAGCTCGAAGAAAATTCCGTAAATTCCCAGCAAAAGAAGGATGTACGCGATATTCGGATCCGCCAAAAACGACAGCAGCTTGAGACGCCAGTTCATCGGCACAATATTTATTTCGGCATCATTCGTAGCGAGAACAACGTCTCTTCCTTCAAGATGAATTGTATCACCGTCAATGACAGCCAACAAACTGTCGGGAGAGCTTGCAATGTAATCAATGACATTCAGTTCGAGCGCTTCGGTTTCCGTGATGGAAGCGCTTTCGCGTACGGATTTTTCCGCCCAATCTGCGTTGCGACCGCGTGTTTCTGCGAGCGTGCGAACGAATGCCACGGCATCATTCGTGACTTTCTGTTCCATAACCTCTGAGGAGTCGCTCGCACCCTGTCCTCCCAAGCCTACGGGATGAGCCGCGCCGATATTGGTGCCGGGCGCCATCGCTGCGATATGAGCGGCCAAAGTAATAAAGACTCCCGCCGAGCCTGCTCTCGAACCGGACGGTGAAACATAGACGACAACAGGCACGCGCGCCGCGAGAATATCCTTGCAAATTATACGCATTGATTTCATCAGTCCGCCGGGAGTGTCCATTTCAATGACAAGGCACTCCGCTTCTGTGTCCTCGGCTCGCTCGATTCCATCGCTGATATATTCCGCCGAAACCGGCCCAATCGCGCCGTCAATCGTAATCCATTCAACGCTTTCGCCGGAAACGAATGTTACGGGCAAGAGCGACAGCAGCACACACGCAAAAATGATATAGTAGAAATTATTTCTCATAGCGTTATTTTTTCAAAGCAGCTTTCACAGCCTGACTAAGTGATTCCGTCTGTCCGGGGAAAATCGCGCGGAAATCAATAAGAAATCGGTCATCCTTCAGAAATCCGAGAACAGCAGGGGTTCCTAAGCGCAAACGTCGTGCCCATTGGTGCGGTCGATAAGCGCGGGGGCAGAAAGCCAGCGCCGCGCTGGGCAGTTCTTCTGCGGGCAACGTCCCCGAACCGGTCTGCGCGAAACTTTTCACAGATTCCAGATTCGCCCAATCCGTCCAATTTTCGATGCGATGTTTGAAATCCGAAACTCGCTGTTGCACGCTTTCTGTCGGCTCCGTTAAACGTTCGAAAGTGGGCAAACGTTCCGGGAGTTTGTCACGATCAAAAAAGAGTTTCAGTGTTGCCGAAAGAGCGGCGAGTTGAAGCTTGTCCGGACGCAACACACGCAGCAGCGGATGGCGTCTTAATTTTGCAATCAACTCCCGTTTTCCGAGGATGATGCCAGCCTGTGGACCTCCCAGAACTTTGTCTCCTGAGAAGAGAACAAGAGCCACGCCTGTCTCGAGGCTTTCGGAAACCGTCGGTTCCTTGGGGAGACCCCACTTCTGCCAAGACCAAAGCAGTCCTCCTCCCAAATCATCAACAACAGGAATTCCGTGCTCTTTTCCCAGCGTAACCAAGTCCGCAAGCGGAACGCTCTCGGAAAAACCTTCGACTTTAAAATTAGAAGGGTACGCTCGCAGAATCAGCGCTGTCTTCGGGGTGATAGCTTCCGCGAAATCCGCCAGTCGAGTTTTGTTAGTGGTGCCGACTTCAACGAGTTTAGCACCGGAACGCTTCATGATTTCCGGAAGCCGGAAACTCCCCCCTATCTCAATGAGCTGTCCTCGTGAAACGATAACTTCTTTCCTTGAAGCCAGAGCGCTCAAGACCAGAAAAACTCCCGCCGCGTTATTGTTGACAACCAAAGCCGCTTCCGCGCCCAACAGCCGCTCGAAATCATCAAGGAGAATATCCTGCCGTTCTCCACGGCGACCGCTTTTCAGATTGATTTCAAGACTGCAATAACCTTGGGCAACTTGAGCAACGGCTTCCTGCGCTTCTTTCGGCATCGGAGCTCGCCCGAGCCCTGTATGAAGAATAACGCCGGTTCCATTTATCACCGGCTGCAATCTGCTTTGCAGCCATGAGTGAAGTTCCGCCGCCGCCATCTCAGCAATCTTGTCAGCTTTCGCAATCGCTCGCGTGCCGGTTGCACGCTCCCTTTCTCGGTCTAAAACAACCCGCACCGCTTGTGTAATAGAATCCGGCGCGACATTTTCATGGAATGGCGACAGGCAATCTTGTTGCAGTACGGCATCCACTGAAGGCAACTGACGTCGCGGATCGTTGCTAATCTGTTCGTCGCTCATAGCGAACTTTCAAGAATAAGGCGGAAGCCTTCAAAGGGTTGAACGCGGCGGCAGAATCCGTTGGAACAACGTAGACCACCTCGTTCACGTCCTCCGAAAACGATGGCGCGATGACGGCCTTCACCGAAGGAGTAGCCCACTTCAGCCGATGGCCATAGAGCGCCTTCTTTCTTTTGAAGTTCTTCATCGTCTGTCCACTGAATTTGCACTTCCGCAGAAAGATTTCCGCCGTTGCTCCAACCGACAAATCCGAGCTTATCGAAAAATTCGTCATCGTTTCGGCGATCCTTCACCAAGAGAATCTCGCCGCCAAGATGAATCTCCTGCAGTTCTCCGACGGGAGCTATAACTTCTGATGTCAGCCAGTATTTCTTGAACCAGAATTGCGTCTGCGCTTCTTCACTGAATCCGCCCTCCAATTCAAGACAGTGACCTGATATCCATGTGTTTTCCACAGATGTAAAAAATTCCCAATAAGGCCAGTCATGCTCTTGGAATGTCGGACGCGCGATTCCTTCCTGAGCGTCAGCGTGCTGACTCGAATGATTGAAATGAGTCAGGAGATACAAATTATCTCCAAAATAACCGCTTAGTTCAAACTGAAATCCTACATCGTCTTCCGGGTAGAAAACGTGAGGTTCGCGAAACTGTAGAAGACGCGGGCCAATTTCGCGGCTGACAAGCGGCGGATTTTGAAAAGGAGTCCAACCGCGATAGCGGTAGTCTTTGTAATTGAAGAGCAGAGTGAATTGACGATAGGTCGTCGTGATATCAAAATAGGCGGCATGTCCGGAAACATGTTTCGAACCCAAGTCGGTTTCCTTCCAAGCGAACTCTCCGGATAGTTGAGTTGCTCCAATCGTCGCCATCGCACCCACGGCGGGAAGGTTCGCTTCCGGATAATCCGTCGAATCGAGATGGACGAAACTTGAATTCAGCGACCATCCGGATGCAAGCGAGACTTCACCGTGAACAGCGGTCACTCCTTCTTCGGAAACTAAGAATCCCGGACGCGCTCGTGAACGGCCTTTGAGAGCAATCACCGATACGGGCCCCTGTTCAAAAGCGATTCGCACCCCATCCAGTTCACTATCAAAAAGAATATCTCGGTCTTCGAAAAGACTCAGCGCCAAACCATAGCCGAAAACTTCCGCGAAATGTCCGACGCGGATAGCAAGAGGATAAATCTGCGCTTCGACAAACCGTTTGTCCAAATCCGTTTCGTTTTCAACCCCAAAGAAACGCCTGTCAACATCCGACGGTCTATAATGAAGGATGCGTCCCCCCATCCGCAAATTGTTGTAAGCGATATTCAAACGCAACTGGTTTTCGAAAAAGCTTCGAGCTGTTCTGTTATCAGGAAATTCGGCAAACTTCTGAGGGTTGACTTCGCGACCTTCATCGAAACGCAGCAGG
>CBDVDL010000180.1:0-4583 GCA_965372735.1 uncultured Alphaproteobacteria bacterium
TCCTTATGAATCACTTGCGGGGGGACAAAGGGGGACGACCTTTTCCAATTCGTAGGGTCGGTGTCTGTGACCCGACCGCGAGAACGACAGCCGACAAATAAGGAGGACATATGACAAAGAAACTGCTCATCCTGATTTTAGTGAGCGTTGTTACAATTAGCCTACTCTGGGCAGCGCCGGAGAAAGTGACTGTCAAAAAGAAGATGTACAATCTTCCGGTTCGAGGGACCACACACGATCCCGAAATTAATGCTCCTGCAGTGCCATCAAAACCGTCGCGCTTATCTCTGGACGACTACGTCGGAACACTGGACACCGCCGGAACGACATGGTATGATTATCAACATAACGGCACCACCGGAAAGATGATAAGCATCGATGATTTCGCTATGGTTTCGGTTGTCTGGATGAACGGCCTGAACGCGCAGTCAAATCCCCGATACGTCTATTACAATGCCTGGGATCCCATGCAGAACGCGTTCATGTACAGTGATCTCGGTATTCGTATCGATGCGTCCTCACGCGCCGGATATATCTGTCAGGCAACGCTGCCCGACGGTTTCTGTTTCCCGGCCTTCCATGAAATAACAACCGGTGATAATTTTCATTCCTCCGCAGCGATTGACTATTGCGCCTATTGCGAAGCGTTCACCGTTGTCGAACCGGCATGGTGTTATTCCGGCGGTGGAAACGAAGTCGAAATCATGTGGCCGAAAATTGACATCGACATCAACGGAGTCCTCCACATGCTTTCGTCGGAAGATCCGAACGCAGAAGTCGGCACGCCCCAGCGAATATACTATTCCAGAGGCGTCCCGGAATTTGATCAGGATGGATTCGGATTGGATATTCTTTGGGATGAAATGGAATGCGGACAATTTTCTCTGTGGGATACCGTCATGACCATTGCTCCTGATGTGGCCTGTTCGCGTCACGGCGAGCGTGTCGCTATCGCCTGGGCTCACTCTATGGACGACCTCAATGCCGATCCGTCCCAATGGAATAACGAAATCTATCTGCGTGTCTCCGAAGACGGCGGTCTCAACTGGGGCGACATCATTAATGTAACCCAATGGACGCTCTGGGATCAGGATTGTCTGGATCAAGGAGGCGATACGCTGGTATGTGACCGCGATACGATGCGAGCGTACACCGACTGAGCGGTTTTCATTGATGAGCAGGATTACATTCACATCGGTTTCACGACTCCAGCCTACTGGCAGTGGCTGCCCGGCCAAACGGGCGAAGGTTATATCACACCGGATCTCTCCCGAATATGGCACTGGGGTGAAGAGACTGGCTATTATAGTCAGGTTGCTGATGGCTGGTACCCTGCTTATGGAGCAGGAACCGGAAACTGGCAGCATAATGTCCAACGCCCGAATTTCGCTATTGATCCTGTGACAAGCTATCTTTACTGCTCCTACATGAAGTATGATTCATCCACTACGTCCGAAGGCGGCTACGAAATGGCAGACGCTATCGTGACCGTTTCGACCGACAACGGTATTCATTGGGCCGAAGGCACGAACGTCACAAATACAACGCCGGATTTGCAACCGGTGCCCGCCGGTGAATCCATGCACGAACGTGATGTCACGCTGGCGAAAGTCGTCACCGAAGGTCTTCTGCACATGGAATACATACTGGATAAAGACGCTGGCGGCATTCCTCAGGAAGAAGGAGTGGCGACGTTGAACTACGTTATTTATCAGCGGATTCCCGTCAATCAAATCGCGACGTCGCCGCTGGTCGAAAACTATCCGATGCACTGGGATTCTTCCCATCACCCCCCGAGTGCAAGCGCTCCTATTTTTTCGCATAACCTACCGGAACGATTTTTACTCTATCAAAACTATCCGAACCCGTTCAATCCGGTCACAACATTGCAATTTGACTTGAGACGTCATTTGAAAGTAACTTTGAAGGTCTTCAATGTGCTGGGACAGGAAGTCGCGACACTGCTCCAGAACGCTCCCCTTAGTGCGGGAACACACAAAATCGCGTTTGACGGAGCACATCTGCCCTCCGGTGTATATATCTACACCCTCGTTTCGGACGGCTTCGCCGCATCTCAAAAAATGGTGCTTCTGAAATAGTATATGCACATTCACTTGACAATCGCTTACTGTTATCGTATATTCTGTATATGATCCACTCTGCCGTCAAACAAGAGGAAACGATATTGCCGAAAGTTCAAGAAAACCCACTGTTTACTATAGAATAGTACAAATAGTAGGTTTTCCTTTTGGGTTCAAATAAGAACTTGGGGGAATATAACAAAAGGAGGATTCGTCATGTCCTTGCGGGTATTTGTTATCATGGCAGTTCTAATAGGGGCTGTTGCGTTTGCCCAAGAAATCCTTTGGGTCAGCGATTTTGAAGATGTGGAACCGGGGAACCCGGATCCAACCTGGAGCAATTCAGATTTCATTGTCCAGTCTATTGATGAGGTTAAGGCTTATACCGCTCCCTGGGGCTATTCAGGTTACTCCATCTATCAGACACCCGTGCCTGCCGAGCACTGGCTTGAACTACGCGTGCGGATCGATGACGTTGCGAGCCCGGAGAGCAGACTAAGTGTTGTCTATCGACAGGGAAATTTTCAGGTAGCGGAGTTCGGCTACAATCCCAGCGATAGCCTTTTTTGGGTCACTATGCCGGAAGCCTACTGCGGCATCTACTATGAAGCGGATGTCATGGAAGAAGGTGTCTGGTATCGTTGGCTTATCTGTTCAGAGCCAAGTGATGTTCCCGGTCAATATCAATTGAAATGCAAATGGTGGTGCGAAGAAGACAACGAACCGGGCTGGCTAATCACACGTCAGCAATACCTCTGCTTCGACCCTATACCGATGGCAGATGAAAACGATGTGAGTATCGTCTGCATAAATGCTTCCGAGTTTTATATAGACTGGGTGGAAGTACGCGTACCGATAGGCAACTTGGTTCGGCCTGTACCGCTTTCGTCTTTAACCGCACTTTCCGCCTCTCGCCCCAATCCAGCCAATCCAATCGCAACCATCAGCTACAGCATCGCGAGCGAAGAGAGGGTGAGCTTGCGCGTTTTTAATTTATTGGGGCAGGAGATTGCCGTGCTGGTGGATGAAGTAAAGCGAGCTGGGACCTACCAAGTTCTTTTCGACGGCTCAAATCTCCCGTCAGGGATTTACATCTACCGATTGGAAACACTCGGCTTTTCATCCTCACGCAAAATGGTGCTGCTGAAGTAGTCTTGAAGCGAAATAAATCGTCACCAGCCCCGATTAGCCTGTGCCAATCGGGGCTTGCTTTTTTCATATAAGTTGAGTATCTTAAACATTTATAATTCCATAACAAATCAGACGTTTAAAACACGAAATTCTGACCGATGGTTGCAGGAAAAAATATCTGGAAAAATGTTGTCATGCTTGTAGCCGGCAAAGGCGACAGGCTGAAACCCCTCACCCATGACCTGCCCAAACCGCTCACCGAAGTAGGCGGAGTTCCTATTTTGGAAAACGCCCTGAAAAATCTGGCGGATTTCGGTGTCGAATCGGTCACGATGGTCACCGGCTATCTGAACGAAAAACTGATGAACTTCGCCCGCGCGCACGCCTTCGGGATGGAAATCATCGAGATTTTCAGTCCGGACTACGCAAGTACGAATAATATTGTATCGCTCGCCTTAGCACGGCACGAGCTTGAAAAGGGCTGCCTCATCCTTGAAGGAGATGTGTTCTTCGATAAAAAACTGCTGCATCGGCTCAAAGACACGGATTCGGAACACAGCTACTGGCTGGCTGACCGTTTCACATCCGAAAATGATGGCTGCATGCTGACAACAAATCCGGATGGCGTTGTGCAGCAGCTTGAAATCGTGCGCGACAAGCGGCCGGAAAATCTGAACCGGCGTTACAAATCCGTCGGCATCCTCGCTCTGACGCCCCACACCGGCAAATGCGTCGCCGATTGGCTGGAACAAGACATCGCTCGCGGTCGTGTAAACGTCTACTATGACCTTGTATTAGCTGACCGCCTTCCGGAAGCTCAATGGCATATTCTGGATATTCATGGAACGCGCTGGTTCGAAATCGATGATGAAGTGGATCTCGCGGCGGCGGAAAAACTTTTTGCCACTCCTGCGAAAGAAATTAGAGAAGATACACTATAGATGAAATACCTGATTATCCTCGGCGACGGCATGGGCGACCTGCCGATTGCGGAACTCGGAAACCGGACTCCGCTGGAGACCGCGCGCACTCCGAATCTCGATAGAATCGTTTCGCAGGGTCGGGTTGGGCTTATGCAAACGATTTTCCCGAACCTGCCGATTGGGAGCATTGTTGCCAACATGGGCATCCTCGGTTTCAATCCCTACGAATACTATCCTCACGGGCGCGCCTCCTTTGAAGCTCTGGCAAAGGGAATCGTTTTAAAACCCGATGATATCGCCTTTCGCTGTAATCTGATTTCTCTAAATGGAAAGTGCATTCGAGATTTTACAGCGGGTAACATCAATGATGAAGACGCAAGAAACGTCTTAGCCCGTTTGAAAATCGCAAAGGATTCTTTTGAAATCGAAGTCCATCCCGGCATGAGTT
>CBDVDL010000181.1:0-4553 GCA_965372735.1 uncultured Alphaproteobacteria bacterium
CCGAGTCAGATAAATCCCGCCGCGGTGAATCTCCAGATTCACCCGGAATGTAAAAAACAAAAACGAACCCATTGCGGTGTTGTCCGCCAATCGGCGGATTGCAGCCGACCCATAGGAAAATTGTGAAAAAAACAACAAAAGCTATCTATTCCATGACCGGCTTCGGTCGCGGTGAAGCCGAAGAAAGCGGCATCCGACTGACCGCCGAAATTCGCTCGCTGAACAACCGCTACTTCGATTTCGGCTTCCGCGCGCCGCGCTCGCTGCAGAACTACGAGATAGAACTGCGCGAATTGTGTCGCCGCCAAGTGGACCGGGGACGGCTGACATTGCTGCTTTCGGAATCACGCTCGGCGGAAGCTCCCCCCTCATTGAACTACGATGAGAATCTTGCTTCCCACTATGTAGAGCTTCTCCGGCAACTGAACAATCAACTCGGATTAGCGGGACAAGTCAAACTGGAGCATTTACTCTCTTTTTCCGATTTATTCGCGCCCGCGGACACAAACGGTGACAATGGTGGGCTATTGAAACTGGCGAAAGCTGCGACGGAAAATGCGCTTGAAGATTTGCGGAGAATGCGTGCCGTGGAAGGTAAAGCTCTCGCCGATGATATGAAAGACCGCCTCATTGCGATTCGCAAAGCCGCCGACGAAATCGAAGCGCAACAGCAAGACCTTCCTCAGCAAACGCTCGATAAATTGAAAACGCGGCTGAGCCGATTACATCTGCCGGAAAATCTCGATCCTTACCGGCTCGAATTGGAGCTGGCGCTGCTGGTTGACCGCATGGACATCACCGAAGAATGCGTGCGGCTGCGCAGTCATGATGCGCAATTCCTCGAGACGCTGGAATCACCGCCTGCGGGAGCGGGGAAGAGGTTGGGATTTCTGCTGCAGGAAATGAACCGCGAAGCGAACACGATTGCATCCAAAGCGGGCAGTCTGGATATTTCGCATCTGTCGGTTCGCATCCGAGAAGAAATCGAAAAACTCCGCGAGCAGGTGCAGAATATTGAGTAAGCGCGGGCGACTGCTGATTTTTTCGTCACCGGCGGGCGGCGGCAAAAATACAATCATCAACGCTCTGCGCAAACGCCATCCCGACTGGGGCTATTCGGTATCGGTCACAACTCGCGCACCCCGTCCCGGCGATGTGAATGGGCGGAATTACCATTTCGTTTCGCGCGAGGAATTCGAGCAAAAAATCGCCGATGGAGATTTCCTCGAGCACGAAGAAGTTCACGGCTATCTCTACGGCACATTGAAAAGCGAAACGCTGCTGCGGCTTGAAAACGGCGAGACACTCTGCTTCGACTTGGATGTCAAAGGCGCGCTGCACATCAAAGAACTGATTCCCGAAGCGCTGCTGATTTTCTTGGAGCCGCCATCGAAAGAAATTTTAATCGAGCGTCTGCGCGGCCGCCTGACCGATTCCCCCGAAGAAATGGCCCGCCGCCTCGAACGCATGGACATGGAACTAAGTCAGGCTCCCAAATTCGACATTTGTGTTGTGAACGATTCGCTTGAGAGAGTCATCGGTGAGTTGGATGGATGGATTCTGTCCTATACTTTTCAGAAGAAGGAAAGAAATGATTCTTAAATCTATTCGTATGATCTATGCCAAGGAAAGAATTAACGAAATAATAGTTTGTAGAGAATCGAGACCTTCATAATGCAACCCATGACTGTGAAACAGATGAGGCTGTTCCCTGAGGAGCAGGAGATTGCCAGAAAAGATACAACATCCACTTTTTCTGATAACTTATCACTTCCAGTACACAGGTGGTTTCGTTTTTCGGCTGGATTTTCAGCACTATGGGCAAGAGACCTTATCCGAAAAGAGAAAGCCAAGGGAAGGCATAGGATTTTTGATCCTTTTGTCGGCTCCGGTACTGTTCTCTTAGAAAGTGAATCGAATAGCGTGGATGCAATTGGGATCGATGCGCATCCTTTCGTCGCGCGCGTCGCTCGAGCAAAGCTTTATTGGCGAGAAAGTCCTAAGGCGTTCCGCGACTATGCACTTTCTGTTTTGGAACAGGCCAGTAAGCAGGAGGGTGATGAAAACGAATATCCAGGACTCATTAGGAAGTGTTTTCCACCGACAACTCTTTTGCGTCTGGATTCACTTCGAAAAACATGGGAAATATCGGCAAACGGTACACCTCTCTCGGAGCTGACTTGGCTAGTACTGATGTCTATTCTCAGGGAGTGTTCTCCTGTAGGAACCGCGCAATGGCAATATATACTTCCAAATAAAGCCAAGGCCAAGGCAGCTGATCCTTATAGTGCATTTCGGGCGAAGATTCACTTAATGGCTGATGACATGGTGAGGCGACAGAGGCAAACTCATGGATCGCAAGCAATATTGTATTTGGAAGATGCAAGAACATGCTCTTCAATTCCTGACTCATGGGCTGACCTAGTAATAACCTCGCCACCATATGCAAATAACTATGACTATGCGGATGCTGTACGACTTGAAATGAGCTTTTTAGGAGAAATTCGTGAATGGGGTGACCTACAAGATACAGTTCGGAAGTACCTTATCAGATCCTGTACTCAACACGTAACCAAAGTAAATAGAGACGCGTGTAGTATTTTGAAGGATTCTCTCCTTAAGGCCATTCAAAATGAGATTGTTGAAATCTGTGCTCAACTCGAAATAGAAAGAGAAAAGCATGGAGGAAGGAAACCATATCATACTATGATAGCTTCCTATTTTAGTGACATGGCAAAGGTGTTTGTTGCATTGCGTCGTGTAACAACGCAGGATGCATTAGTCTGCTTTGTGATAGGCGATTCTGCCCCATACGGTATATATGTTCCGGTGGACCGCTGGCTGGGGAAACTGGCAGTTAGCGCTGGTTTCAAATCATTTTCTTTTGAACGGACAAGAGATAGGAATGTAAAGTGGAAGAATCGAAAGCACTCAGTTCCTCTTCATGAAGGCCGTCTTTGGATCGAGGGTTAACACATGGCTGAATCTCCAGCACACAAATTCGGACAAATTATTGGCAATATTCTCGAGGAAGCCATCGAGGCACGACTGAAAAAATTCGCCGAACGACACAAGTTATTTCTAGATCAAAAAGGAGATCGGCCAGCAAGAAAGGGCAAAAAAGTAAGTTGGAAGGATAGATATGGGAATTATCATGATTTAGATTATGTTCTTGAACAAGCTGGAACGCCTCAGAAAATTGGAATTCCCCTAGCATTTATTGAAGTTGCCTGGAGACGTTATACAAAACACTCGAGAAACAAAGCGCAGGAGATTCAAGGTGCTATTCTACCTCTTGTTGATACATATCGTGGCGCAGCTCCTTTCATTGGAGTAGTGTTGGCCGGAGTTTTCACTAAAGGTTCTCTAAAACAACTACAGTCACGAGGCTTTTCTATACTTTATTTCCCTTATGAAACGGTGATAGAGGCTTTTAAAGTTGTCGGCATAGATGCTCATTTCGAAGAAGAAACACCCGAGGGTGAGCTTAAAGAGAAAGCCCGTATTTGGGCGGAATTGGATGACAAAGAACGCTCGCGAGTTGCTTGTCGACTGGTTAAACTCAATTCAAAAGAGATGAGGGTATTTATGGAATCCCTCGAAATAATTGTAAAACGGAAGATTGAATTGGTACGCGTACTCCCTCTTCATGGTGTGGCAACTAGTTTGGATTCTGTACAAAAGGCTATCGATTATATAGAGAAATATGATGAAGATAATTGCTCAAATATTTTTGTAAGATATGAAGTCGAAGTTCGCTACAGTAATGGAGACTGTATCCAAGGACAGTTTACTGGCAAAGCCAGCACAATTGATTTTCTTCGTTTATACTTATCTTACTAAGTAATTGAATTCTAAAATTAGTTTCGGTAGCCGTTTCTAAACGTAGTGGAATTTTCTTATAAGTGTTATACTGTGTTTAGGTCCATATCTGAAATCATGACCAATATTCAATACACCCCCATCGGCGTCATTCATTCTCCCTTCCAACGACCGAAAGGGACGCCGATTCAGCCGAAAGGCGCAAAGGGTATCAAGGGAACGGTCGAGGTCTTTGCTGAATATGCAGAGGGCTTGAAGGACCTCGAAGGCTTCTCGCATATTATTCTGGTCTATCATTTTCATTTGTCGAAGGGATACAAATTAAGGGTCAAGCCTTACATGGATGATACGGAGCGCGGTGTTTTTGCCACGCGCGCGCCGGCGAGGCCCAATCCTATCGGCGTTTCCGTCGTGCGGCTTGACAAAATCGAAGGCAATATGCTGCACATCCGCGATATCGATATGATTGATGATACGCCGCTGCTGGATATCAAGCCTTACGTTCCAGAATTCGATGCGAGTAACGTCGAAAGAATCGGATGGCTCCAAGGTAAAGTCAAGAAACTCGAAACAGCCATCGACGACGGACGCTTCATAAGATGGTAAACAAAACCGGAATCAGATATTTCGCATTATAAATTTCCCTACAGGCTGGCTCTGCCTGCCTATTGTGGGAGGAACAATAGAAAACCAAACCAATTCAAGCGAAACACAAGACAGGAGACATAAAT
>CBDVDL010000182.1:0-4542 GCA_965372735.1 uncultured Alphaproteobacteria bacterium
GGGCGGAAGAAAAGTCCTGCAGGCTGTCGTGCGGGATATTACCGAACGTAAACGAGCGGAAGAAGAACTGGCCAAACACCGCGAACATCTCGAAGAGCTCATAGCCGAACGAACTACTGAGTTGACAAAGACCAACCAGCAACTCCAACAAGAAATCACGGAACGAAAACAGGTGGAAGAGGAGCTGCGTGAAAGCGAAGAACGCTTCGAACTGGCGGTTAAGGGTTCAAATGATGGTCTATGGGATTGGCCGGATATCAATAAAGACGAACAGTGGTGGTCGGCACGATGGCAAGAACTGCTGGGCTATAAGGAAGGCGAAATTCAAGCCAGTATTTCGAATTTCAAGGCGCTTCTGCATCCGGACGACGCAGACAGAGTATCCGAAGCATGGGACGCTCATTTCGAAAATCACATTCCTGTTGATATGGAGTATCGACTGAAAACAAAATCCGGACAATATCGCTGGTTCCGGGAACGTGGTCAGGCATCCTGGGACGAAAACGGGAAACCCATCCGAATGTCCGGCTCCATTCAAGACATTACGGAACGCAAGCAAGCGGAAGGGGCGCTGCGGGAAAGTGAAGAACGGTATCGCAATCTTGTCGAAAAATCGCCCATATCTATTCTGGTTCACTGTGAAGGGAAATGCGTCTTTCTGAATCCTGAAGCTATAAAGGTTCTCGGCGGCAAATCAGCTGACGAATTCATTGGAAAGAATGTATTTGATTATATTCATCCGGATTCTCTGGATATTGTAAAAAAAAGAATAGCGTCAATTTACGCTAAAGAGAAATCAGCAGAACTTCTGGAAGAGAAATTTATTCGACTTGATGGAAAAACCATCGACGTTGAGGTGGTGGGATCCGTGACCGACTATGCAGGCAAACCTGCATCTCAAGTTATATTCCGCAATATTACCGAACGCAAGCGGACAGAAGAAGCGCTGCAGGAATCCGAAGTGAAATATCGCTCCTTGATTGAAAATTCAAACGACGCCATCTACCTGCTTGCCGGAAAGAACTTCGAAGTTATCAATCAGAAATTCTCAGAGTATTTCGGCGTTACATCCGAGGAAGTAAAAGCACCGGAATTCAATTTCATGGAGCTGGTCGCTCCGCGCAGCAAATCGCTTATCGAAAAGCGAGCACAACTGCAGAAACAAGGCAAAAAGGTCCCATCTCGATACGAATTCACCGGTTTGCGAAAAAACGGGAAAGAAATCGACTTGGAAGTATCCGTAACTCGCATTCCGTATCAAGGAGGGATGGCCACACAAGGGATACTGCGTGACATTACAGAAAAAAAGAAACTGGAAGCTCAACTGCGCCAGTCGCAGAAGCTGGAAGCCATCGGCACACTCGCAGGAGGAATTGCCCACGATTTCAACAATATCCTCATGGCCATCCTTGGATATACGGAGATGGCTCAAAACGATATCCCAACGAAAAATTCAACGTACAAGAAACTCGAACAGGCGTTGAAAGCGAGCACTCGCGCCAAAGAGCTGGTACAGCAAATTCTGACATTCAGCCGCCAAATCGAACATGAATTTCAGCCGGTGCAAATCCATCCTGTTGTCAAAGAAGCCATCAAACTGCTCCGAGCTTCACTGCCGACAACGATTGAAATCCGTCAGAATATTGATAATCGGTGCGGCTTTATTTTGGGAGACCTGACTCAAATTCATCAAATCATCATGAACCTTTGCACCAACGCTTTTCACGCGATGCGCGAAAACGGCGGGATTCTGGAAATCAGCCTCAAGGATGTTGACGTGGATGACGATTATGCAAAAGCGTATCCTCAATTGTCCGCCGGAGAGTATGTCCGGCTCGCCGTCCGCGACACCGGCCATGGCATTGACTCCGTCACACTGGAACGGATCTTCGATCCCTTCTTCACGACAAAAGCGGCCGGTGAAGGAACCGGGATGGGTCTGGCGGTGATTCATGGAATTGTCACACGCCACGGCGGCCAGATTGTCGTGAATAGTGCACCCGGAAAAGGCAGCACATTCCAGGTTTACCTGCCTCGACTTCAAAGGGAAAAGACCCGCGAGAAGTCTCCTTTGGAACCGATTCCCCGAGGTAGCGAACATATTCTGCTTGTGGATGACGAAGCCTTGCTCGTCGAAATGCAGCAGGAAATGCTGGAAAATCTGGGCTACAAAATCACTCCGCGCACAAACAGTCTTGAGGCGCTGGAAATATTTCGCGCAGACCCGGACAAATTTGATTTGGTCATTACCGACCAGACAATGCCGAACCTGACCGGCGTCGAATTGGCGAGTGAGCTGATGGAGATCAAACCAAACATCCCGATTATCCTCACGACCGGCTATAGTGAAGTCATCACACCCGAACAAGCTCGACAGTTGGGTATTCGGGAATACATTATGAAACCCGTCGTTCTTCGAGATCTTGGCAAAGTTATCCGGAAGCTCTTGGAGCAAAAAGTAGAAAAGGTGAAAAACGCTGAAGATATGGTAGAGTAAGTAAGAAAATTTTTTGTACATAATAAGCCCTCTCATAAATGTTTGTGAGAGGGCTTTTTTTCGCGGTTTACATCATCAAACAAATGACCTTCTTCGAAAGCATTTTAAGCAAATACGCAAACAAACGCCTGAACTTGAAAAGCGGGCACAGTTTGTGCTCAAAAATTCTGTATGGAACTCCATTCGTTGCATGTTGTCATCATTTGGGTTGCGAATTGACAACTCGCTTCTCTGCCGTTGATAAAAGTGTTTGATTTCCATTGAAAATACAAAGGGCGCGGGCTGAACTGGACGGATATTTAAAGTAGAAGAGCGGATATATGAATATTACCATCATCCTCGGTGTCTCCCTGATTTTGCAGTTCATTGTGATAGCCATCGCGCTGTCGCTGGCAAAAAAAACGGGTGCCCGGCCCGCTTGGTATGCCATTGCAGCCGCCGTTCTCTTCATGGCCGTGCCGCGCTCTATAACATTTGTTCGTCTTTTAATGGGAGAAATCACGAATCCGCCCAACCTCGAAGCTGAGATTGTTGCGCTTGACATCTCCTTGCTGATGGGAATCGGGCTCATCTGGATTGGACGACTGTTTCGATCCTTCAAACAGTCGTATGATTTACTTTTAAAATCTCAGAAAACGCTCCTTGAGAGTGAAAACCGATTGAAAATCCTGTTTGAATTCGCACCGGATGCCATATTCATGTTTGATTTGAACGGTACGTTTATCGATATGAATAGAGCGGCGGAAAAATTGACAGGCTATCGACGGACGGAACTGATCGGGACATCTATCGAAGAGATTGAACTCGTCTCTTTGGAGAATGTGAAACGATTGACCCGAAGCTTTGCTCTAAACGCGAAGGGGAAACCCACAGGACCCGACGAATATGTCTTGAATCACAGGAAAGGCATCTCGGTCACGATGGAAATGCGTGCTTTCCCGGTCAAAGTTCGCGACAAATCTCTGGTACTCGGAATTGCACGCGACATCAGTGAGCGAAAACGAATTGAAGAGGTGAAGAAGAGATTGGAAGCACAGCTCCGCAACAATCAAAAATTGGAGACGATTGGAACTCTGACGGGGGGAATCGCACATGATTTCAACAACATTCTTACACCCATCATCGGATTTGCAGGCATGGCGGCAGAAGATATGCCGTCCGATGGTGCTTCCCGGGCGAATCTGGACCACGTAATCCAGGCGGCGCAGCGAGCGAAAGAATTGGTGCAGCAGATTCTGATGTTCAGTCGTCAAGCGGACCAAGATCGTAAACCGGTCAAGATTCACCTCCTCGTCAATGAGGCGCTCAAACTGCTCCGGGCATCGCTGCCAACCACAATCGAGATTCGTGCTAATATTAATTCAAAGCATTGTGCTGTATTAGCCGATCCGACTCAAATACATCAGGTGTTGATGAACCTTTGCACGAATGCCTATCACGCAATGCATGACAACGGAGGTCTGCTTGAGGTAAGCTTGGACGCTATTGAAGCCGATGCCGAGCTGGTTCAGAATCACTCCAATCTTCGGGAAGGAAAATACGTGCGACTTACGGTCAGTGATACGGGCCACGGCATGGATCGCATGACAGTGGAAAGAATATTCGAACCATTCTTCACCACGAAAGGCATCGGCGAAGGTACAGGACTGGGTCTCGCAGTCGTACACGGAATTATCGTGAATCATGGGGGAGAAATCACCGTTCAAAGTGAACCGCAAAAGGGAAGCACTTTCCAAGTCTATCTCCCCGCAGTTGACATTGATACTCAACAGAAAGTCACGGGCAATCATGTCATCCCAAAAGGTAATGAACGCATCTTGTTCGTTGATGATGAAGAAGAAATCACGTTTATGGGCAAGCAGATGTTGGAGCGGCTCGGCTACAAAGTCACGACTGAAACGAGCAGCATAAAAGCCTTGGATCTCTTTCAGGCGTATCCAGATAACTTCGACGTTGTCATTACGGACCAGACGATGCCCCACTTGACAGGTGACCGGTTGGCCAGAGAAATCAAGAAAATTCGGGCGAATATTCCAATTATCTTG
>CBDVDL010000183.1:0-4540 GCA_965372735.1 uncultured Alphaproteobacteria bacterium
ACAAGCCTTCAAAGGGTTCATATTTGCCCGTCTTTTCGTAGTAAGCGTGCTCGATATTCAGCGCGGCGATGTAGTACGGCATCAGCATCACTTCGTTGGCGAAAAGCTGCTCTCGATAGACGCGGTCGAGGTCGCGCCCCGAAATGCGGTTCAGAAGATTCACGACGAAATTGCCGGTGCCGGTGCAGGGGTCAATGATGTTCACGCCGGGCGAACCGAGACGCTTGCCGAATTCCGTCTCTAAGACATGCGCCACGCTCGCGCACATGAAATCCACAATCGGTTGCGGCGTATAAACGATGCCATGCGTGTCCGCCACCTTAACCGAATAGCCTTGAAAGAAACGTTCGTAGATGGTGTTCAGGAAATGCTGTTTCTCGGTAAAGTCGCCCTGCAGCCGCCCCGCGTTTTCAATCGCCATATAGAAGCGGTCGAGCGATTTCAGGAAGTCGCGCCGGTCGAAAAATTCGCCGGTCAGCGCGTCAATGACTTTTTCGACTTCCGCCGCGATAACATTGCGTCTGGTGAAGTCGGGATTGTCGAAGATGCGCCGGATGAGCCGCTCGGTGAGCAAATGCTGCACGAGCATCTCCTCGACCGCCGCGCGGCTTATGTTCGGATTGAGCGATGTCCGGCAAAGATTCAGGAAGCTGTCGAACGCCTCTTTGAATTTCTTGTTCTTTTCGTAGCCGTCGGTGATTTTTTTAAGCAGGCCTTTAGCGAGTTCCGGCACATGCTCTTTGAATTCATCGACCGCCTGATTGAATTCCTCGATATCCGGCGCGGTATAGGCGTAGAAGCGATTGAGCAGCTCGACGAGCGCTTTAGGGTCGTCGAGATTAACCTCCATCGCGCGGTTTTTATCCTGATAGAGCACAGCGGTGCGACTGTCTTCGAAGATGATATTGTCGGTGGGGTAGCCCTTGCGGATTTTAGACTGGATTTCCTTTTCGAGGTCGTCGCGTGTGTCCTTAGCTTCCCAATAACCGCGGCGGATGTTGAACTCATCCTTGAGCGTCCCATCCGGATGGATGCGCTTGCCGGGCAGCGCTTCTTCGGGAACAAGCTGCCACTTATGAGTTTTCGCGGTCGTCGATAGTAGATTCTGAAATGCGATACGCAAACCCATCTCGTTCTTGACATGAAGCTCCCCGAGACGGCTGCGCGTGTCGTAATAATCTTTGATAACTTTGTGAGTGGGCTTAAGTGTAGATGTCATAATGTTGACTTATGATTGCCTCTGTAAATACTTTTCAATCCGCCCGCACGCTTCGCGTATAGTGTCCTCAGACGCGGCGAAGCTGAAGCGGATCGCTAAATCATCGCCGAAGACCGCGCCCGGAACGGTCGCAACGTATTCTTCTTCCAGGAGCTGCTTCGACACCGCCTGCGAGCCGGGATAGGATTTGCCCGCTTGTTTCCACACCGCATCGATGCGCGGAAAAACATAAAACGCGCCTTCCGGTTTCGGCGCTTTCACATTCGGCCACTTTTCGACGAGCGAATACATCAAGTCGCGCCGCTTCTGGAAAGTTTCGCGCATGCGTTCGCGGTCGCGCTGGTCGTTTGAAACCGCTTCAACAGCCGCATGCTGCGAAATCGCGCTGGGAGAAGAGGTCATCTGCGATTGCAATTTCGCCGCCGCCGCGATAATGTCTTTCGGGCCTGCTCCATAACCCAATCGCCAACCGGTCATCGCGTAAGATTTCGAGCAACTGCTGACGTAAAGCGTCCTGTCATAGAGTTCCGGCAGATGCGCCGGCGATGCTTGCGTGCGTCCGTCGTAAAGCAGATGCTCATAGACTTCATCAGATAAAATCCAGCAGTTCGCTTTGGCTAAAACCGGCGCTAAGGCTTCGAGTTCGCGGCGCGTGTATAAGGTGGATGACGGATTCGACGGCGTAATCAACACGACCATTTTCGTGCGCGGCGTGATGGCTTTTTCGAGCTGAGCGGGGGAGACGATATAGCGCGATTCGGGCGTCGTTTCGATAATCACCGGCACGCCCTCGGCGAGCTTGATGAGTTCCGGATACGCCAAAAAATACGGCGCGGGCAGAATCACTTCGTCGCCGGGATTAATCGCCGCCAGCATGAAATTCGTGATGACATGCTTGCCGCCGTTGGACACAAGAATCTGCTCCGGCGAATACGCGAGATTTTGTTCACGCGAAAGCTTCTCCGAAATCGCACTCCGCAATTCCAGTGTGCCGCGAGCTTCGGTGTAGCGCGTGATGCCGTGGTCAATCGCGTATTTGCCCGCGTTGCGAATCGGCTGCGGCGTTTCGAAATCCGGCTCACCGACCGACAGCGAAAGCACCGGTTTACCTTCGGCTTTCAGCGCCGCTGTCCGCGCGACGATTTCCAGCGTTAATGATGACGCAATCCGCGTCGTTCTTTCTGCAGGAGGATAAATCATAATAGACCTATGTTGAATCTCGCCGAGTTTGTTGGACCTCGCCGAGTCGGGTTCGTGGATTCAGCTGCAATTTACCTTATCGTTGAATCAGGCTTTAATCTTTAATTCTGCAATGAATTGAACTGATAACCCGGCCGGAATCAGGGCCTTGTGATACGAACAATTCCCCTGCCAATATCAAAGTAATCCCTTGCACTCGACCAAGGATATTTTTAGTGTCTTGCTGAAATGATCGGTCATGATATTTCCTTCTATGCTAATGCTGTCTATGTCTCAGATTTACTTATTCGCTTCATCAATCCTGCGCGAACTAATACATCCCTAACATTATTACTCGACAGTTTCATAATTATGGCAATCTTTTCGACACTAAGGCCCTGTTCGTGCAACATAATCATAATCTCTTCGCGCTTCCGTAAAAATTTTGGATATTCGGGTTTTCCGAAGTCGTAGTCGCCCTTATGACGCTTAGCATCATCGATTTGTATTTGTTCTAAGGTTTGGTAGTAAATGACATGTCGATTCACCTTGCCATCAAATCCGTTCAATCCGAGCAAATCTGCAACAAGTGATAGCAAGTGCGCAATAATCTCTAATTCATTATTCGAATCGAACTCAAGCTTTTTGATTTCTCTTTCTAACGTATCGAGAGTACTATTAGTGATCAGAAGAAGTTGATCGTCAGCAGTTATTATGTTGTCAAGAAGTTTTCTTATCTTCGCTATTGCATCTTTCAACGCTTCTCGAATATATTTTGGTTCACTGAAATATTCTGCTGATTTACCCCATTTACCACGTAGGCCGAATAGTTGACGCATGGCAGACTCGAGTTGACTGCTATAGTGAAATTTATTCTGTTGCTTTGGTGAAGAATCCATATATAATCCTTTTTTCTGAATTGTATTCAAAGCTGAAATCTACAAGAATGGCATATGGAAAGTGCTCAAGAAATAATCTGGCAAGTTATGGAGAATCCATAGACTGAATGAGAGTCCATATCTGAATACTCTTGTCCCGACTTCCGGAAGCGAGCCTCCTGCCATCCGGGCTGAAAGCCAAGGAAGTGACGCCATCTGAATGTCCCGTCAGAATCTGAAGAATAAAACCAGAAGTTTTGTCTCGCAAATTAATAGTGCCATCTGAACTCCCAGAAGCAAGTGTTCTGTTGTCAGGACTGAACGTCACAGACCAGACCGAACGGGAATACTCCCTCAGTGTTTTCAAGACAAGCCCTGTGGCTGTGTTCCATAGCTTGATAGTTTCATCTTCGCTTCCCGAGGCCAACGTCCTGCCATCCGGGCTGAAGGCCACGGATGGAATTCCGCGGGAATGTCCGGTCAGTGTTTGCAAGACAAGCCCTGTGGCTACGTTCCATATCTTGATAGTTTTATCTTCGCTTCCTGAGGCCAGTGTTTTGCCATCAGGGCTGAAAGCTACGGACCAGACCACACCGGAATGTCCGCTCAGAGTCTGTAAAACATGTCCACTGGATGAGTCCCACAGCTTTATAGTACTATCTTTGCTTCCCGAGGCTATCGTTTTACCATCGGGGCTGAAGGCAACGGAAAATACCCGACCGGAATGTCCGCTTAGAGTCTGCAAGTTGCGACCAGAGGTCATATCCCATAGCTTAATAGTCTTATCCAGGCTTCCCGAGGCTAGCGTTTTGCCATCCGGGCTGAAGGCAACAGACATAACCCCATGGCGATGTCCGGTCAGAGTTTTCAATGTGCGGCCGGAAGTCATATCCCATAGCTTAATAGTCTTATCCAGACTTCCCGAGGCTAGCGTTTTACCGTCTGGGCTGAAATCAACAGACCAGACCCCACCGGAGTGTCCAGTTAAAGCGAACCATTCAGCCTTATGCACCCGACGGTACCTGCGGACAGAATGACCATCATCCAGCTCAAGTATGTTTTCGCGCATGGTCATTCTAATAATGACTGAATCTCCACAAAGATCAACCTGAATGTGCTCCTTATCAAGCACACGATAATGCCCAACTTCTTGTTCTACATCGCCAGTTTCTCGACTGGTTATCATCCCGTTTTCTAAAAATTCAATGGTTCCACCTTGGTCAAGGCGAATCCACTGACCAATAAAATCATCCTTCTGTCCAGT
>CBDVDL010000184.1:0-4524 GCA_965372735.1 uncultured Alphaproteobacteria bacterium
ACTCAATACAACCGATTTGGGCAACAGACCCGCACGGCAGTGCGCTTGAGTAGCCGATGCGATAGGAAAACATCTTTTTTACCAGTGTATAAAACCTTGCGACAGTTGTGGTCTGTGATCCAACCAACTCTTTCATGACCATTGCGATTTGGGAGCGCACTGCCGTGCGGCACTACCAGATCATATTTCCAATAACTTACATTTGGACAGCAGTGGTAAGACATCCACTCGCGGCGCAAAATTTTAAGGTAATGGTAATGTCCCTTTCTTTTTCTGACGGCAACTGGCAATTTAACTATACCGCCGCAGGTGTTGGACCTACGGTGATTTTTCTGTCCCGCTCGCCCGTCGAACCGGAAGCTGCCGCATTGGCGCAGGCTCTGGAACGCGATTTCTTCGTCATCCAACTGCAAATTCAGGGAACGGATTCGAAAACGTTTGCGCAGGCGATCCGGGCTTTCTTCGCGGACAGGCAGCTTCATCGCGTTCATTGGGTCGTCGCTCGCGATGCTGCTGATTTAGTCAGCGCGCTTGAAAAGCAGACTATCTGGAGCATGAGTGCTGATGACGTTCTGAATCTCGACGCCGAAGCGGCATTGCGCAAGCGATTTGCGGATGTGGACAAACCCTATCGAACGTCGGAGCACCCGCTCTAATGGACAGGCTCATTTCGCTTCTCGGGATCCCGATTATCATCTTTCTGGCCTGGCTCATCTCCGCGGATCGAAAACATTTCCCCTGGCGCGTTGTCTTCTGGGGAGTGGGCCTGCAACTCACCTTTGCCTTCCTGATTCTCTGGGTACCGGCCTGTCAAATCGCTTTTCAATGGCTCGGCGATCAAGTATCCACCTTCCTGAACTTCACCAAATACGGTTCGGAATTTCTCTTCGGCAATCTGGTCAAAGAGGAATTCCAACAAACGTTCGGATTCCAATTCGCGTTTGCCATCCTGCCGACGATTATTTTCTTCAGTAGTGTGATGGCGGTCGCTTACCACCTCGGCATCATGCAGCGTCTCGTCGCCGGTTTGGCGCGTCTGATGGCTCTTACCATGAGAACTTCCGGCGTGGAATCGCTGTCGTGTGCCGCGAATGTTTTCGTCGGTCAGACGGAAGCTCCCCTGCTTATCCGCCCCTTCGTCGCTCAGGCTACGCGCTCGGAGCTGAACGCTATCATGGTCGGAGGATTTGCGACCATCGCCGGAGGAGTGATGGCCGGTTTTATTATGATGGGTGTTCCGGCAAGCCACCTGCTCGCGGCATCCGTGATGTCTGCACCCGCCGCGCTGGTCTTCGGAAAAATTACATTTCCGGAGCAAGAGACTCCCAAGACCGGGAGAAAAGTCGAGCTTCCGAAAATTACCCGCTACGCCAATGTCATCGACGCGGCGGCGGTGGGAGCCACTGACGGAGTGAAACTCGCCGTGAATGTCGGTGCGATGCTGCTGGCGTTTATCGCGTTGATTGCCGTGGTGAATCACGGCTTTCTGATTATCCATAACAATCTGGATTACTTTTTCAACTTCCCTTATTTTCCCGACAGTTTGCGAACTGTCTTTTCATATATTTTTGCTCCCATCGCCTTTATAATCGGAGTTCCATGGGAGGATTGCTTGAGTATGGGCTGGCTGCTCGGAACAAAAATTTCCATTAATGAATTCGTGGCTTATCTCGAATTCACAAAAATGCTGGAAACGCTTTCTCCGCGCACCATTATCATCGGGACGTATGCTCTTTGCGGGTTCGCCAACTTCTCGTCGATTGCTATTCAAATCGGCGGCATCGGAAGTATTGCGCCGGAACGCCGAAGTGAGCTGGCCAAATTGGGATTGCGTGCGATGTTCGCCGGAGCGCTGGCGTCATGGCAAACGGCGGCGATTGCGGGAGTGCTGATTGAATCATGAGCGATATATTAGTTGAAGTCGAACGTCGTATTTCACTGCGACCGGAAGTCGCCCTGATTTTAGGCTCGGGTCTGGGCGCTTTCGCGGATGAATTGAAAGACGCCGTCTCGATTCCGACGACGGAACTGGACGGGTATCCGAAATCTACTGTGGCGGGACATGCCGGGCGAATCGTCGCAGGAAAGCTCGGCCGGACAGCCGTGCTTTGTTTTCAGGGACGCATTCACCTCTATGAAGGCTACAGCCCTCAGGAGGTGATTCTGCCTGTGCACATCGCCCATCATCTCGGCTGCCATACGCTGCTCGTCACGAATGCTGCCGGAGGTATCGATCCGCATTTTCAACCCGGTGACTTGATGCTCATCGAGGATCATATCAATCTGCAATTTCGCAATCCGTTACGCCACAGTGCTCTGAAAGCCGAACAACGTTTCGTGGATATGTCCGAGCCTTACGACAGAAACTTAAGAGAATTAGCGCGACAAACGGCGATGGAACAGGGCATTCCTCTCAAGAGAGGTGTTATGTGCGCCCTTTTAGGGCCTACCTATGAAACTCCCGCTGAGGTGCAGATGATGAAGCGATTGGGAGCTTCCGCCGCATGCATGTCCACGGTTCCGGAAGTTATCGCGGCGAGAGCGTTAGGACTTCGAGTCTTAGGCATTTCGTGCATCACGAATCCCGCCGCCGGGATTTCACCCGAGCCGCTACGTCACGACGAGGTGCAGGCCGTTGCGGCTCAAGTCAGCAAGCGGTTCCGCGCTCTGCTCAGAGGCATCCTGAGCAAACTTCCACCAGCCACGCAGGCAAACACAAAGTGATTCACAGGCTTTCTATATCATTACTCCTGATACTATCCTTTGCGGTTTCAGCAAGGGCGCAGCTTCCCTTCAGTGAAGGAGATTGGGTCTCATATGTCGATTTTCGGCATATCGCCGCACTCGATGGAGGCAGCCGGTATCTTTTTGCCGCCTCATCAGGCGGCGTTCTTATCTATGAGATTAATCGACGGCGCTGGGAAAACCCGCAGGCTGTAGGTTATTCCATCACGGAAACCATTCCGCTGACGGGAGCTGTGGCGCTGATTTATGATGAGGATACGAATTACCTGTGGGTGTGTACGCATCGGGAAATCCTGCGCTATGATGTCGGCGCCCGTCGCTGGATACGGGAAGCGCGCGACCTCTGGCTGCCCAATGACCGGGTGGTCAACATGGGACTCTCGGAAGATAAGGTTATTATCGAGGTCATTCCCGGACAGGTGTATGCGGGACTTTTTCCTTTCGGCAATCCGCTGCCTCAGCCGAGCTGGCAGGCGTATGTACGTCGTTTTTCCGGCAGTCGTCTATTTGGCTCTTTTTTCCCGGATCACTCTGATATAAATATTGAAGAGGTGCATTGGCGCGGTCTGCGCAGCAAAATCCCTCTCTCCTCAGCTCAACTCTATGGTTGGATCGGCAGCGGCCCGGCAAACTTTCCGCACCTGAAGCTGCCCAATGGCAGCATTTTCTTACCGGAAGGAGAAGTTCAGGACAGATTCCTACGCACATTTCCCATCACCGACTGGTTCGTGGACCGACGAGGGATGCTCTGGTTTGGCACGTGGGGCGGCGGTATCGGGAAAGGGGACATTCGCAGCTTATTCGCAGAAATGTTCGAATTCGGTCCGGCAGGGAATGACATCCGGGCACTGCTCGTTCAGAAAAAAGATATCTGGCTTGGCGGCGATAACGAAGCTCCCCTTTTGGGAATCACCCGTTGTTCGCGAAATAGGCAAACATGGCAACATTATGAACCCCGCGCAGAGCGTGAGATTCTTTCCACCATCGTCTATGATTTCGAAACAGCCGGAGACCGTACATGGATTGCAACGGAAGAAGGACTTCTATCGTTTAAAAAGAAGAAGCAATGGCGGCGCTTCGGACTCGAAGATGGCTTGTGGAGTAACCGTATTCGTGCGCTGGCGGCGAATGACACGCAGCTCTGGGTGGGAACCGACCGAGGTTTGAACCTGCTGACATTGCCCGGAATGACTATTTGGCGACAAGAAAATACCAGCCTGCGTCATCTCGGCATTCTTCGGTTGCGCCTCCACGGCGATACGCTCTATATCGGAACACCGAACGGCCTTTTTCGAGGCTCGATTGTTGACCGTGTTTTTGAGCATATTCCGCTGGATCCGGGTTTGTTGACGGCTCCGATTCGTGATATTTCCGTGGTAGGAAAGGAAGTCTGGACGGCAACGCGGCAGGGCGTTCAGGTGTACAACAGCGCCTCCGGCGAATCACGCTCATGGCTCAGCATCACCTATCTTCGAGGAGAAGAACCGACGTGCCTTTTGGCAACGAAACAAGCGGTGTGGGTGGGGACCGATAAGGGTATATGGCGCTGGTGGCGCGAGCGAAACGAGTGGATAGATTACCGCCCGCGTGACGGCTTGATTGATGCTCAGGTTGAAGTCATCCGGCGCGACGGTGATTACCTGCTGATTGGAACCGCGAACGGTCTTACGCGGTTTTACTGGAACGACCCGAAACGATTGAAATGAAAGAAAACCGCGTAATCCGGTAGTGCCGCACGGGCGTGTTGCTCAAAAGGTTATCGGCGGGATAGTTAATTAT
>CBDVDL010000185.1:0-4522 GCA_965372735.1 uncultured Alphaproteobacteria bacterium
CGACTTGATTTATATACTGTTTCTGCGGATGCTGTATGATGTCGGGCAGGCAGAGCCAGCCCGTAGGGAAGTGTGACAGAAACAGTTAATTTTTAAACATAATAAATTATTATCACAAATTCAAGAGATAAAAGACCTATCCTCTCTTGTAGGATAGGCCCAACTGACAAGCTGCGCGCGCGGGATTTCTTGTGCCGATGAAGACGTCGCGGTCAAATCAGCTTTCGGTTTGCCGCATCATTGGTTTGCCGCACGAGGGGCATTTCGTGGCATTGCAGGGAACACCGGCCTGCTTGGGCATGGTCGCGCCACAATCCGGGCAGACGCAGCTGCCGATGGAACCTCGACCGCCTTGTCCTCTTCCCTGTCCTTCCCCTCTGCCTCCTTGTCCGGAACCATCTCCGCGTCTTCCTTGCTGCATTTATCTATCCTCCATCAGGTATCGCAATAAGAATCTATTGCTTTAGTACAATGGCGACACTATACAATTTCCCCCGTGAAAATGCAACTCTTTTATCTCTTGAATCGCCGCCGAACCGCAAAGAGGAAGAGGGTGATGAGTGTTGCCGTGGCAATGACCTGCCCCACGGCAACGGCATTCGCCAGGAGACCGGCTTCGCTTATAATCTTCAGTCCATGGCGATTGATTGAAGCAACTTGCAATGCAAAAGTCACTGCTTGCGGCCAATAGGAACAAAAGGCTGTTATCGGAAAAATCAAATAGTAGAACCAAGCGAAAAGAGGTACGCTTGCGATGAGGACTAATAGCGGTCGCAAGTAACGTGTTCCGTAACCCGTTAAATATCTATAGAAGGCGATAAATGAAAAATAACGATGTTGCATGGCTAAAAGCCATTGAAAGAGCTTGCCCTTATCCCATAGCCATTTACGCCATCCGCAGTTTGGGAAACAATCAAGCCGTCGCATTTCCATGGCACCCGCATCGAAATTATGCGCTTGAGGATAATCGAGTTTTGCTGAATAATTCGACGCCAGCTCGTTATAGGTTATCGCAACTTTCCGCCAATCCGGACCTTTAATCTCAATGTGCAAAGCGTCAGCAAGCCAGCGCTGCCACCAGTTTTTTTTTGTCAAATCTTGCAAGATATTCATCACCAACTCCCAAACGCCCGCGGCAATTAGCCCAAGTACAATTCACGAAGCATATTTGTCGGCAATCAGTTCCAATGAACTGCACACGCGAAAGATCACATTCGTCAATCTCGACATAACAATCCTCCCGCACGAAGTTCTCAGTAAAACCGAGAACACTGTCATCTTTGCACTCAGTCTTAGTGAAATAAATCCTTCCGGGGCGAATAGGTGCGGCGAACGATTCGTCCGGTTGAGGGCGTGGATCACCCGGCCAGCTAAAAGCCACTTTGCCAGCGAAAACAGACTGCTCGAACCAGGCAGATTGGCCGAATACCGCACGCCTGAAATCCATCTTGGAGTGAAACGTCGCGTAATCGAAGAAAGCCCAGCCATGAAAAGTAGCATCTTCAAAACTGACTTCCTTCATAAATTTGGTTCTTATAAAGTCAGCATTCCCTTGGAAGGTTGCACCTTTGAAATCAACATTTTGTGTAAAGCGCAAGCCTCGGAAATGGATAGGGCGGCCAATGAAGTTGATGCTATCCGGGAAAATAAAGCCGCGGAAGCTCCAGTCGTCAGGCTTTTCGCGCCGGTATTGTTTCAAAAGGCGGGCGAGATCGACGCGGAAGTCGCGGACTTCTTGCTTCCCCTTCTTTTCCACATGGAAGATGCACTTGTCCTTGCCTGGGTAGACTTCGCGGTTGCATTCTTCATAGGAGCATTTTTTACTCATGCGTGTTCTCCTCTTTTACTTGATTGTGGGCGGATTACAGAATAGCTCCCTGTTTCGCGAGAGGCTTAAGGCACTCACTCGCGGCGGGATGTCAACATTCCGGGCAGATCGGGGGATCTGCCTCGGCGGATATCGGGTATTGCGGGCGAATCCATGAGATTCGCCGCGGCGGTTTTTCCCTACGGTGTTGTCCGCCAACCGGCAGATTGCAGCCGACCCAAGCGCACTGCCGTGCGGCACTACCGGGTATCTTCTGTTTTGTGTTTCATGCGCAATGGGATGAAGAAGCCCGCGTGGATTTGCAGGCCGCGCGTCACATAAAAAATATCGCCCGTGTTTTTCCCCGTTAGAATATCCACCAGACCGATGCTGTAGGTGACATTCATCTGCGAATGCAGCCTGCGCATTAATCGAAGGTTGAAACCGGCTCCGACCTTAAAACCAACATCGAAATTCGAATAGAACTCTTTGGTATCAACGTCCGATTTTTCACCAGCGGCGTCAACTGTCAATTTGCTTTGAAAAAGCCAGCCCACCTCCGGCCCGGCGCGCAGAAAAAATCCGGGTTGCTTCCCGACATTCAGGTGCAGCATCGGCGAGACGCAGAGATAATCCAGCAAAATCGTTTCCGTCGTATCTCCAAAGGAATTCTTTACGCCCTTGCCGATATACGCCAACTCGAGCTGTAATTGATTTTTCGGATTCCTAAGCGGCAGCAGCCACGCCGCCCCGGCGATGGGGCGCGGACGCATTTGCAAATCCAATCCTTCATTCGGGTCCACCGAGATAAAAGCGAAGTTGACACCGCCGAAAGCTCCAATCATCGGCAAGGGTCGCGGCGGTGGTGGTTCTTCAGCATCTATCAGTCCTCGCTGAGCGAAAGCTGCGGAAATAAGAAACAACAGACAGAGCACAAAGCAGGGAAACGCAAATGTTTTCTTCATTATGATTCCCTTCTACTTCCCCTGAAACTTCGCGGGTCTTTTCTCTATGAAAGCGGCGATGCCTTCTTTGGCGTCTTCGGTGGAGATTGCCAGACCGAAGAGGGTCGCTTCGAGGTTTTGCGCGTCCTCGAAAGACATTTCGACGCCTTTGCGCGCGGCTTCCAACGTGTAACGCGCTGCAACCGGACCGACTTTCAAAATGCTTTCAGCTATTTTGCGAGCGGTCGGAATCAATTCTTCCGGCGAAGTGACGCGGTTGACCAATCCGATGCGATACGCTTCCGACGCGTCCATCATGTTGGCGGTCAGCAGCCATTCCAGCGCGCGCCCAAGTCCAATCAATCTCGGCAAACGCTGCGTCCCCGCGTAACCGGGAATGATACCGAGCTTCACCTCGGGCTGACCGAATTTTGCCGTCTCGGATGCGACGCGCATATGGCACGCCATCGCAACTTCGCAGCCTCCCCCCAGCGCAAAACCGTTGACCGCCGCGATGACCGGTTTGGACATTCCCGCCAAACGGTCGCATACCCTTTGTCCCCGGCGGCAGAAATCCCGCCCGCTGACAGGATCGAGCGTCGAGAGATGCTTGATATCCGCTCCAGCGACGAAAGCTTTGTCGCCGCTGCCTGTCAGAATCAACGCACCGATGGAATCATCCGATTCCACACGCGCACACACATCGTCCAGTTCAGTCATGACCTGTGGATTCAGGGCATTCAAGACTTTCGGGCGGTTAAATGTCACCAGCGCAATTCGCTCTTTCACTTCCCAGAGTAGGCATTCATAGTTCATCATGTTCTCCTTTGGGTTAATTTTCGTATATTTGTTTCCAATTATTACCTACAGGTAAATTAGGATTTTCATAGGTGAAAAGCAAGTAGTCTGTTTCAGGGTGTGATTTTGTCCGTAATGCTTTTCGCACAGAATATAAGGTATTAACACCGATATCAAAGGCAAAAATAAAGGGGGAAACAACACTTGATTTATTGAAAGAAGTTTAGTATATTATATGCTTATTTTGAGAAGAAGTTCACAAGGCTTGCTTGAATACCTTTCAAGCCTATCTACTTAATATACAGCGTCTTCTGAGGTGAAATGACGCGAGAGACATAGGAATTTGGAGTCGCAAAATGGCAAAAAAGCAAATCACAATTGACGGGAACGAAGCAGCGGCCTATACTGCTTTCAGAACAAACGAAATCTGCGCGATTTATCCCATCACGCCATCGTCCAATATGGGTGAACATGCTGATGAATGGGCAGCTGCCGGTCTGAAGAATATCTGGGGAACGGTGCCCATCGTGCAGGAAATGCAAAGCGAAGCCGGCGCGGCTGCATCCCTCCATGGAGCGCTCCAAACCGGTGCTTTAACCTCGACGTTCACGGCGTCTCAGGGATTACTCCTGATGATTCCCACGATGTTCAAGATTGCCGGTGAACTGATGCCGACCGTGTTTCATATTTCCGCGCGGACTGTCGCTACGCACGCGCTTTCAATCTTCGGAGATCACAGCGATGTCATGGCCTGTCGTTCGACAGGATTCGCTTTGCTTTCGTCCAACTCAATACAGGAAGTCATGGATTTGGCACTTATCGCTCAGGCGGCATCGCTTAAATCCCGTATCGCGTTCCTTCACTTCTTCGATGGTTTTCGCACGTCGCACGAAGTTCAGAAAATTGAAGCTCTCGACCCCGACGATATGCGTCATCTGTTGACAGATGAACTCGTGCATGCCCATCGCGCGCG
>CBDVDL010000186.1:0-4513 GCA_965372735.1 uncultured Alphaproteobacteria bacterium
AAACGACTTGCGTCACTCAAACTGGATCGGGGGCTTATGGATGACATTTCTGCGGGAACCGTGAAGCTGGGTTATCCGCTCTATACAGTAGGAGCCCTCTTCGCCGGAGCTATCTGGGCGGAACAGGCCTGGGGTTCTTTCTGGTCATGGGATCCGAAGGAAGTTGGCGCATTGATTGTCTGGCTTTTTTATTCCGGCTTCCTGCATGCCCGGCTACAGCGCGGCTGGACAGGCACAAAATCTGCTATTCTTTCTTTGGCCGGTTTTGGTATGATTCTTCTTTCTTTCTTTGGGAATTACTTTTTCGGTGGATTGCACGCTTATACTTAAGCCATAATGAGATTTTCCAAGCGACATATCAAAGACAACTTCTCCATTCGAAGCATGTTCTGCCTCGGCCTCGGAATTCTGTTGCTACTGTCAGCCACGAGCGCTTTCGCTCAATTCGGCAAGAACAAAGTGCAGTATGAGGACTTTCAGTGGCGCTATATCCAGTCGGAGCATTTCGATATTTACTTCACCGATGGCGGGGAAGCGATTGCGGAGTTTACCGCAGAAACCGCGGAAGACGCGCTGGAAAAACTTCAGCGGAGTTTTAATTACAAATTGGAAAGCCGCATCACCATCGTCACCTATGTTTCGCACAACAACTTCGAGCAGACGAATGTAACGACATCGCTTCCCGAGGAAGGCCTCGGCGGTTTTACAGAATTCTTAAAAAACCGTGTCGTGATTCCCTATCAGGGAAGTTTTGAAGCTTACCGGCATGTGATACATCATGAGCTCACGCATGCGGTGATGCTGCGGATGCTCCACGGCTCCGGTTTTCAGTCTATCCTCATTGGCGCGGCGATGATGCAGTTGCCGCTGTGGTTTGTCGAAGGACTGGCGGAATACGAATCGCGGGAAGGCTGGGACACCGAGTCCGATATGTTTATGCGGGATGCCACCATCAGCGGCTACCTACCGGACATGTCTTACTTAGGTGGTTATCTTGCCTACAAAGGCGGACAGTCTGTTTTATATTATATTGACCAGAAGTATGGGTCCCAAAAAGTCGGAGAGATTCTGAATAAGCTGCGCTCCATCCGCGATCTGTCGAAGGTTCTCAAGAGCTCCATCGGTCTCGACATGGACGAGTTCAGCAAGCGGTGGAAAACATGGCTTCGACGCGCTTACTGGCCCCATATCGCGGACATGAAAATGTCCGAGGAATTCGCTGAGCGTTTGACTGATCATATGGAATGGCGCAATTTCGTCAATAACGGTCCGGCTATCTCTCCGGATGGCGAACAGGTTGCGTTTCTTTCGGACCGTACGGACTATTTCAATCTCTATCTCCTCGATTTGAACACGAAGAAGCTCCGAAGGCTTCTGCGCGGTGAACGCAGCGGGGACTTTGAGGAACTTAAGTGGCTTGACGCGCGGATTTCATGGTCGCCGGATGGTCGGATGATTACATTCGCGTCAAAAGCAGGCCAGTCGGATGCGCTTTATTTACTGGATGTAAAAAAACGCAAAGTGCGCCGTCGCTTTCGCTGGGATCTGGATGCGATTTTCAAACCCGCTTGGTCTCCCGACGGTGAAAAAATTGCTTTTGTCGGCGTTTCCGAAGGTCGTTCGGATATCTACGTCGTCAATCTTGAAGATGGAGAGATGCATCGAGTAACAGATGATATTTTTTCTGATGATGATCCGTCCTGGGCTCCCGATTCCAAAGCGATTCTCTTCACATCAGACCGGCGCGATTCCCTCAGCGTGCGCGGCTATCGAGAAACGATAAAGATGCATCAGATGAATTATCGTCAACAGGACATCTACTTAATCCATCTCGACGATGATGAAGCTCAGCGATTTACATTTACGGAAACGCAGGAACACTCGCCGGTTTTCGCGTCGGATGGTGTCACCATCGTTTACTCCGGGGATGCAAGCGGTGTTTTTAATCTGTATCGTCTGAATTTAGAGACCGGCGAGAATGAGGCTTTTACAAACTGCCTGACAGGCTGCCTTCAGCCGAGCTATTCCGCCAACACTCGTCGCCTCGTGTTCACCTCCTTAAACAACGGCGGCTATGATATTTTCATGCTGAAGAACGCGCTGGAGAGACCCGCGATGGAACTGACTCCGACGCCGTTCCGACAGAAGGGCACGGTTGATTTCGAAGAAACCGCAGAGAATGCCGGCTCTTCGCAGCCCGAGATACGCCATGCCCGGCGGCCGTATGCCGATTATGTATTCGCAACTCATGGAGGTTTGGAGCACGAAAAGGTCGATGAACCGGATACGACCACAAGTCGTTTGCCCGGAGGTGGATTTGCCGCGAAAAATTATCGCGTGAAGCTGACTCCCGATTTTGTCTATGCCACTGCCGCCTATTCCAGCTTCTTTGGTGTGCAGGGAACCAGTCAATTTCTCTTTTCGGATGTTCTCGGCAATCACCTTATCATGCTCAACACAGATCTCTATTATGATTTCAACAATTTGGACAACACCAATTTTCACGTACAATACTACTACATGCCGCAGCGCATAAACTACGGTGTCGGGTTTTACCGAAATGTGTACTACCTTGATGCCGGTCGCGTGCGGGATCGCACGATTCAAGCCGGAGTCTATCTGGCGTATCCTTTTTCTAAATATTCCCGAATGGATTTGGACATCTTCGCTCATTTTATCGAACGCGACCGATATAATTTTGATATTGACAGGTACCAGTACAGTTCCAAACGACGAACCATCCTTCCCCGACTTGGCTATGTCCATGATACGGTTCAATGGGGTTTGACGGGTCCTATCAATGGTACTCGCTATCGCATATCCTATGCCTACAGTCCCCCGCTCTCAAGTTCGTCATCGCAAAGTTCGTGGGAATCCAGCTTCTATGTTGTGAAAGGGGATTTTCGTCGCTACACGCGACTCGGGCGCGACTACAGTTGGGCGGCGAGAATTACCGGAGGATTTTCCGGTGGTGAGAAACCTCAGTATTTTTACATGGGTGGTGTCTGGAACTGGATAAATCGCCGCTATGAAGGTGACTTGCCAATTGATGACATTGATGATTTCTATTTTGCATCGTTTGTTATCCCCTTCCGCGGAGGGAAATACTTTGAGCGGCGCGGAACACGTTTCTTCCTGACGAATCAGGAATTTCGCTTCCCGATGATACGGCAGCTGCAGTTCGGTTGGCCGCTTCCGCTCTATTTCCGAAGTATCCGCGGCGCTATCTTTACTGACATCGGCGCGGTTTGGGAAGACGACAACCTGCGGATTACCGAAAAAACGCCCGATGGAAATCGTCTGCGCGATTTGCAGGTCGGTTATGGTTTCGGTCCCCGCCTGCGACTCGGTTTTTTCCTGCTGCAATGGGACGTTGCATGGCGAACGGATTTTCTTGATACAGAGAAACCCAGCTATTACTTTTCTCTCGGCGCGGAATTTTAATCAAAGATTGGCCCGTAATTCCTTCAATGAATCTGCCTGTTGCTCCACCAACAATTTCACAAACCCTTGCGAAAGTCGGGCGCACCGCGCTCGACTTTTTTGCCGAAGCCGGAGCGGCGGCGATGCTCCTCTTTCATATCCTGTGCGGCATCAAAGGACTTTGGAAGGACCGGAAACTCTTTTTCGAACAGGCTCTCCGTCTGGGATTCAACAGTCTGCCACTCGTTCTGTTAGTGGGAATTTTTGTAGGAGCTGTAACAGCCTGGCAGGGGAATTATCAGCTCAAGGGCTACGTCCCCCTGCAATTTCTGGGCACGTCAACCTTAAAAGCAATTCTTATCGAACTCGGACCCGTACTGACAGGGCTCATTATTGCAGGGCGCGTCTCCGCTTCCATCGCCGCTGAATTGGGCACGATGAAAGTCACCGAGCAGATTGACGCTCTGGAATCTCTGGGAATCAGCCCCATCCGCTATCTGGCGGTGCCGCGTTTCTTCGCCAATCTGCTGATGCTGCCGGTTCTCGTCACACTGGCGTGTTTCATCGCCATGATGGGCGCATCGTTCGTCGCGACCGTTCTGCTTGGGATGACCCGCGCGATGTTCTGGAACCAAATCCCCGTATTCTTCGATGTCTATGATGTGATAGCGGGACTCATTAAAGCGTTCGTTTTTGGAGCCGTTACCGCTCTGATGGGTTGTCATGTCGGCTTCTCCACGCGAGGAGGCGCCGAAGGAGTCGGACGTGCGACGATTCGCGCTTTCGTCTGGTCATGCATACTAATTCTGATGAGCGATTTTATTCTGGCGATGTTCTTGTTCTAATGATTAACATACCATGATAGAAATTCGAAATCTACATAAATCTTTCGGCGAAAAGTCCGTTCTGCGCGGGACAAATCTCACGATTGACAAGGGCGAGTCTCTGGCGATTATCGGTCAATCCGGCTGCGGCAAATCCGTCTTGCTGAAACATTTCATCGGCCTGTTGCGACCTGACTCGGGAGATATTATTGTCGAAGGAGAAAACATCTGGAACCTTTCACAGGCACAACTCTCCAAAATCCGCC
>CBDVDL010000187.1:0-4512 GCA_965372735.1 uncultured Alphaproteobacteria bacterium
TGTGACACTCATGTCGGCGGTTCTGAGCGCTCTGTGCATCTTCTTCCTTTACCTTTCCATTGTGATGATTATTCGCCATTGGCGCGGGCCGGAACAGTCGGTCGGGGATCAGATTATCGTCTACGGAAGCGGGATTATCGGAGCGCTGGCGCTTTGCTTTTCCTACAGTATGTGGTTTAACGCTGTGGAATCCGAGGTTTACTGCGTTTCACAGTTCTTTACACATATCGTTGTCTGGCTGATTTTAGTGTGGAGCAATCGAGCCGATAAGCCGGGCAATGAGCGCATTCTGATTTTAATCGCTTATATTCTCGGTCTGGCGACGGGAGTGCACCTGCTGAATGTTTTGACGATTCCGGCGCTGGCTCTGATTATTTATTTCCGGAAGCGCGAATTCGCCTGGAAGAGTTTTATCTGGATGAGTGTGGCGGCGGGAATCTCTTTTATTGCGATTTATCCAGCTGTTGTCAAGTGGATGCCCGCTGCGGCGGCGAAATTCGGATTCTGGGCGCCGGCATTGGTCGTTGTTTTTCTGGGATTGCTACTTTTCTGGGCGGTTCGAGCTCGGACGAACATTCCCGCGCTCGCATTGGCCAGTATGTTGCTGATCATTATCGGATATTCGACGTATGTGATGATTTACATCCGGTCGAATATGGATCCTCCGATTGATGAAAATGACCCTGAGACGCCGGCGGCTTTTCTCTCGTACCTGAACCGGGAACAGTACGGGGATCATTCGATTATTGATCGCGCTTGGAACAACGATCCCGATTACAGCTCCAAGGCGGATTTTATCTGGCGGTATCAGATTAATAAAATGTACAACCGCTATTTACTTTGGCAATTCGTCGGACGGGAAGGAGCGCCGGAGCGGGAGTTTCAGGATGCGGGAGTTCAGAACAGCTATATTTTGGCGCTGCCGTTTCTGTTGGGACTTTTAGGAATCGGGTATCTGTTCTATCGAGATAAGCGGATGGGGTTCGCGATATTCGTTCTCTTTTTCATGACGGGGTATGCGATTATCTTATATGTTAATCAGGATGACCCGCAGCCCCGCGAAAGGGACTATTCGTATGTCGGGTCATTCTATGTCTTCGCGATTTGGATAGGGATTGGAGCCACAGCTCTCTTTGATGCCATCGCATCGTTTTTCAAACGTTCTCAAGCGCGTAGTGTTGCGCTGACAGGTATGGGCGTATTTCTTTTCGCGTTTACACCGTTGATTATGCTGGTAAAAAACTATCCCATGCAGGATCGCAGCGGGAATTCTGTCGCGTGGGATTATTCGTATAATATGCTGCCATCCTGCGAACAAAACGGACTTATTTTCACCAATGGCGATAATGACACATTTCCCCTCTGGTATATACAGGAGGTGGAAAAGGTTCGCAAGGATGTTCGTGTTGTAAATCTCAGCCTTCTGAATACGGGTTGGTATATCAAGCAGCTCCGGGACCGGGAGCCGAAAGTTCCTATCAGCTTCAGTGACGCTTTTGTCGACCGCTATATCGACCAACGGGATGGTAGGGCGCTCAAGTCGCGCCATTGGCCGAAAGAGAAGCAGAAGATCGAGCTGAATACACCGCAAGGCAAGATGACATGGACAATGCCTGCGACGATGTACGTGCCGTATCTTTCGGAGAGCAGGGATAAGAATTTCCTACGCGTGCAGGATGCTATGGTGTTGGATATCATTCGCACCAATTATAATCCCAAATACACGCCGAAGCCGAAACCAATTTATTTTGCAGTCACGGTGGCAACGTCGAATCTATGCGGTTTGCGCAGTTACCTGCAGATGGAAGGTCTGGGCTTCCGTTTGAATCCCGCTTCCGGAGGAAAACCGATTAATCCTGAGCTGATGTTCCATAATATCATGGGAGTTTACCGCGATCACTATCGCGGCTTGAATGAACCGGGCGTTCATTTTGATGATAACATTCAGAAGCTTCTTCAGAACTACCGCTCCGCGTTTCTACAGCTCGCGTACTACTATCTCAATCTTCCGCCGGACACGAGTCAGGCGACGCTGACGTATTCTCAGGGGGAAGTTCAGACAGATGATTTCGATAAACTATCCAATGATGATAAAGCCCTGTTCCTGATGGATCAGATGGCCTATTATATTCCCGAAGAATTGAATCCGATTTTCAATCCTGATTTGACTCTCCAACTTGGGCGAATGTATTATGAGCTGGGCAGGGAGGAAGAACTTCGGACGAGGTTGGACAGAGTGTCGGTATATCCAAATGCCACTGTCGAGAATTTAGGACGCTATGCGGCGATTTATCATCAACTTTTCAGGGATTCCGTAAACGTGCATGAGATGGTTGATCGGATTCTGGATTCGGGTGATCCCCAGGGAATCTATCAAGCGGCGACGACAATCTATAGTGTTCGTGCTTACGCGGCAGCGGTGCGGCTTTTTGAGCAGTCCTTAAAATGGAAGCCGGAAGACGGTCAGGCGATTGGCGCTCTCTCGCAGTGCTACGAAAAACTGCATCGCTACGACGATGCGATTCGGATGATTGACGGATGGGTTAAACTCCATCCCACGGATACAGGTGCTAAAGCTCGATTAGAACATTTTCGCAAACTACAGACATCAGCTTCAAGTGATTCGGAGGCTCAGGGATGAAACGACCGATGATAGTGGGAGTCTTGACTCTCTTTGTACTGCTACTTTGTGCGAATTCCAGCGCCGTGCAAGCGGAGGACGATTTGCGCAAATATGGGATCGAATTTCGAGGAGGATTCTCTCTTTATCAGATCTCAGATACTCGGGATGTTATGGATTACTATGAGAGCAAGGCTTCTGCAGCTGTGACGCAGAACTATGCGGGGCCTTCCGGAGGGTTCTCTCTGCTATGGCGGCAGGAGAAACATTTTCAATGGAATATTGGGTTCAATTCTCTGCTGAATTTCGAGAGTGAAGCTCAGTGGAATGATACGACACTCACTCTGTCGTCTCGAGCCTCGGAATTTTTTGTACTTGGCAATTTTGTTTTCCTGCCCACCGAAAATCTGCGCGCGTATATCGGCGGAGGTGTAAATTTTTTGGCGGCCAAACAGGATATTCGATGGGTACCGGGGAACTCCGTTTTTGACGGGTCGGGTCGGACATACGGAATTCAGCCAAACGGCGCGATTGAGCTGTTTTTGGGGCAGCGATTAGGACACTGTAGGGGGGGAGGCTATCCAATGGCGAATGTCACGAAAATGAAAGACGTCGATTTCAGCGGTGTTACAGCGAACCTCGCGCACCCACTGGTCAATCGAGCTTGGGAAGCCGATTTCAGCGGCCCCTTTGCTACGGTAGGATTGCGGGTTTATTTCGATCCTCTTACGAAGCCCATTGACTTCACAGATTAAGCTGCAAAAACCGAATGTTTCGGTGTCTCCGCCGACCATCTCACGCCTCACTCGGGCGTGCGATGGTTTTTGCTTAAAGGGTTTGCCTGCAAGAAAAACAGTTTGAGAATTCTTTAGATGAAAGCTAACGCATCCAAAACGCAAGTTTTTATTTTTATCGGTTCCACATCGGACCGAGATTATTTTTCCGAGATAGACGCGTATATGAGCTATTTCGGAATCCGTTATGAGCTGGAGGTTTGTTCGGCTCACCGGAATTCTGAGAAGTTGCGTGCGCTCTTGGTAGGAGCGGAGAAACGGGGAGCGGAAGTTATCATTGCCGCAGCGGGAATGGCGGCGCATTTGGCGGGCGCGTGTGCGGCGCAAACCATATTGCCTGTTATCGGTGTGCCGTTGCCGGGGTCGTACTTGAATGGACTCGACGCGCTGCTCTCGACGGTGCAGATGCCTGCGGGAGTGCCGGTGGCGACCGTGGCTTTGGGGAAGGCGGGCGCGGTGAATGCGGTCGTATTGGCGGCTCAGATTATCGCGAGGAAATCGGACGCGACCGCGGAGAAGCTGCGGGTGTTCAAACAGAAAGGATGTCGGCTGTGAGAGGGCTTGTAATCATTCCCACCTATAATGAGATGGTTAATATCAGCCTCATCTTGGATGCCGTCTTCGAACAGAATTTAGGTCTCGACATTCTGATTGTCGATGACAATTCACCGGACGGCACGGCGGACTATGTCAAGAAGCGCCAAGCCGACGAGAGCCGCTTGAAACTCATCGAACGACCCGGAAAAATGGGATTGGGAACCGCGTATGTTGCCGGTTTCAAATACGCGATTGCCGAGGGATATGATTTTGTTTTTGAGATGGATGCCGATTTCTCGCATGACCCGCGTGATCTCGGGCGATTGATGAAGAAAATCGGCGAGTATGATTTTGTCATCGGCTCGCGCTACATTGACGGCATTTCGGTTGTTAACTGGCCGCTCAAGAGGCTGATGCTTTCTTGTTTCGCCGCGTGGTACACGCGCGTTATTACGGGGATGTCGATTAAGGATCCGACCGGAGGATTCAAATGCTGGAGTATCGACGTTCTTAAGGCGATTGATCTTGATAAGGTAAAGTCCGGCGGTTACTCGTTTCAGA
>CBDVDL010000188.1:0-4505 GCA_965372735.1 uncultured Alphaproteobacteria bacterium
ATATCGCACTTCGTGTCCTCTCCTCGCTCGCGGCATACTTGCGGGCATGGCGTGTCCATCATCGCGCCGAGGCATTCGTAACATTCCGCGTAGTGCTTGAATTTTGGATCCGGAATTTGGCGCGCAAAAATATCAAATCCGGTCTGTTGCAGTACCTCTCGTAAGTCATTTGCCCTGTCTGCTACGATTCCCGTATATCCCGGACAATCCCCGCAATATAATCCGCAATAAGCCACGAGATTTTCATCGACGCGTGTTTCTTGGTGTGTCTTCCTTGTTGTTTTCATGTTCATCCCTGCGGTGTTGACTGCTTGCAGCCGACCCATTATTTCATCTTTGCAGACTTATGAGATTAACAAGGTGGCCTAGAACGGCAAATCATCTTCAGTTGTTTCTTCTTTGCTTGGAGGCAAAGATGAACTCTGATTCTCACCTGCCGGCAACTTAAGTATTTCTAAGTCGGGTACAGATTCAGCTCCAATTATTCCTTGTATATCTCCTATCATTCCGCTTGTATTTTTAGTTACTCGATAAATTTCTTTTTGACGTTTGGCCCAAATTTTTTCGAATGCACGTTTCTCAGTATTTATATCTTCCTGCATATCAACGAAAGTCCGCATTACTGTTTCAATTTTTTGGCGGAACTCACGTCCAGTTATATAACTATACAATTGTTCCGTTTTTTCATTTTTTCCAACGAGGGCTAAACGAACTTGCGCAACCTCTACAAGATGTTCTCGCAAAGCAATAGCAAGTCCAATAGTTGACTGAAAATTTGCGATCCATATGCCATCAATTTGCCCAATATGTTTTACTTCTTGAGGTAGAGTTTCGGAAATAATGACACCGCAGTCGGCTTTGGTTTCAACAACGTCATCTTTGAGTTTCTGAATCCAGATATTCTGCCATGACTTTGTACGTTTTGCTTCCCATAAAATCGTACCTTGAACGAGACCAGATGAGTCTCTGATGTGCTGGAGGATGTCCCCACCTTTGACTCCTTTTGGGACAGGAACAATCTCATCACTGTCAAAGTATGTACGCAACAACTCTTCGAGCTGAAGTTCCAATACTTCACCTTGTAATTGCTGAGATTTCTGTTCAGCTTTCCTCGATGCCTCTGTTAGTTGCTTTTTTAGGTCGGAAATTATTTTTTCCTTATCTCCTATTTGCAAGCGGTAATTTTCGTTGGACTTCTCCTCCGCTTTTTTCCAAATCTGTGTTCTCTCCTCAGCAACTCTCTCTTCTATTTGGAGATTGAGCGTTCTTTCCTTCTCCTCAACTTTTCGTTGGCGCTTAAGAAATTCGAGTCTTTCTTCATTCAGGCGATCCAATTCACCTTTTTTTTCTTCTACCTGTGCCTCAAGATCAGTTAGCCTGATATTGACCTCTTTGCGAGCCTTTTCTGTGGCTTGTGTTTTAAGCGTTTCTTCAAATTGTTTCTTCTCGTTTACATTTTGTTTTCTTAAGTCCGTGAGATCGTGCTCATGTTATTTCTCTACATCTTGTCGCACTCTTTTTTCAAGATCGCTAGTAACCACCTCACTTAATTCGATTTTATGATTACAGTTAGGGCACGTGATAAATTGTTCTTCCATTGTTTGACTCCTTGAACCGAGGTCTTTCAATATTCTGCAATTCTACCGCCCATACGTCCCCATAACCTGCGCTTCGGCGAGGATGTGGGTTTTCATGGCTTCCATAAGCTGGGCTTTGTTTGTTTCGAGAGGCAGGGCTGGCATCACGTCCAGAGCGTAGAGCTTGAAGTAATAGCGATGCGGTTTGCCGGGAGGAGGGCAGGGGCCGCCGTAACCGACACGAGGCCAACTGTTCAATCCCTGTTTCGCGCCAATCGCAAGCGCGCTGTCCGGCGGGACGTCTTCGAGAAGTCCCATCGTATCCGGCGGCAGTCCCCACAAGATCCAGTGTACCCACGTTCCCATCGGCGCGTCAGGGTCGTCGCAAATCAGAGCAAAGCTCTTCGTTCCTTCGGGAGCGCCACTCCACGAAAGTGGCGGAGAAATATCTTCGCCGTCGCAGGTGTATTTCTTCGGAATCGTCGCGCCGTCTTCGAACGCGCTTGTCTTCATCGTGAACGTCATAACACTCGCTCCTTTCTCGGTTTCCACCCGCTTGCAATTGACATTACAACAAGAGAGAAACAAAACAGCGTGAGAAGCCAAAGCACTCGCATCGCCGCCTCCTATAAAATAAATTTGGACAGGTCTTCGTCCTCGATGATATCTTGCAGCGTTTTGCGCACGAAAGCTTTTGTGATGGCGAGTTTTTTCTTGTTTAAGGTCGATGCGTCGAAAAGAGTATCTTCAAGCAGTGTCGTCATCACCGTATGCAGCCGTCGCGCTCCGATGTTTTCCGCGCGTTCGTTCACAAGTGCGGCGGTTTCGGCGATTTCTTTGATGGCGCCGTCCGTGAACGTCAGATTGATATCTTCGGTTTTCAATAGAGCGATGTATTGCTTCACGAGCGCGTTTTCCGGTTCGGTCAGGATGCGGACGAAATCATCGGCGTCCAGTCGGTCCAGTTCGACACGAATCGGGAAACGTCCTTGAAGCTCGGGAATCAAATCAGACGGCTTGGCGACGGTGAACGCTCCGGCGGCGATGAAGAGAATGTGATCTGTTTTCACAGCGCCGTATTTCGTCGTGACGGATGTGCCTTCGACCACCGGCAGGATATCACGCTGTACCCCTTCGCGGGAAACGTCCGGCCCTTCGGATTGTCCGCCCGCGACGGCGATTTTGTCGATTTCGTCGAGGAAAACGATGCCGAGACTTTCGGTGCGGAAAATGGCTTCGCGCACGATGCGCTCCATATCGAGCATCTTATCCGTTTCTTCCGCAAGCAGAATATCCCGCGCTTCGCCAACGGTGCAGCGGCGGCGTTTTTTGCGCTTCCCGACCATCGGCCCGAACATTTCCTGCAAGTTGAAACCCATCTCTTCGATGCCCTGCGGTGAAAACACCTGCATGATGGAATGAGCGTCCTCTTCGACATCGAGTTCGACGATGCGATCTTCGAATTGACCATCATCGAGCTGCGCTTGCATTTTATCGCGAGTTTTGTTTCGGCGTTCTATGAGCGCTTTCCGTTCTTCATCATCTTCGTCGCGTTTTTTCTTCCGGGGTTTCGGCAGCGGAAGCAGAATATCCAGGAGCCGCGACAATGTACGCTTCTCTGCCTGACTTTGCAGTGCGGTCATGTGCTCGGCGCGGACTTTGGCGACGGCGCTGTCCACGAGGTCTCGAATCATGGATTCGACGTCGCGACCTACATAGCCGACTTCGGTATATTTCGAGGCTTCGACTTTGATAAACGGTGCGTGCGCGAGATTCGCGAGCCTACGCGCCATTTCTGTTTTGCCGACGCCGGTGGGGCCGATAAGGATGATGTTATTCGGGTAGATTTCGTCTTTCATCGCGCCGGTCACCTGCTGACGCCTCCAGCGGTTGCGCAGCGCAATCGCCACCGAGCGTTTGGCTTTATCCTGTCCGATAATATAGCGGTCAAGCACCTCGACAATCTGCGCCGGAGTGAATTCGGGAACCGTAAAAGATGGATTGGGAAGAGGATTCATTCGTTTAAATTCTCATGCGTTAAAGGTTGCGATTTTAGAGCTCTTCAATCGTGATATTGCGATTGGTGTAGATGCAAATATCCGCGGCGATTTCGAGAGCGGTTTTGCAGATGTCCTTCGCGGACAGCTTGCTGTGTTTGACCAAAGCGCGCACTGCCGCCAGCGCGTATGGGCCGCCGGTGCCGAGCGCGATGACATCATCGTCGGGTTCGATAATTTCGCCCTGCCCTGACACCAGGAATATTTTCTCTTTGTTCATCACGATAAGGTCTGCTTCGAGGCGGCGCAGGTTGCGATCCATGCGCCATTCTTTCGCCAGTTCAATAGACGCGCGCGTCAGGTCGCCGTTGTATTCGCTGATTTTCTTCTCGAAAAGATCAAAAAGCGCCAGCGCATCCGCGACACCGCCGGCGAATCCCGCCAGTACTTTTCCTTCATAGAGGCGGCGGACTTTTTTCCCGCCCGTTTTCATGATGGTTTCGCCGTATGAAAGCTGTCCATCGCCGCCGATAGCCGCTTTCCCCTTACGCCGGATGGCAAGGATTGTTGTTCCGTGAAATTGTTTGTTCATGGGCTATTTTATTCTCCTTATCCCCCCACCGGGGACGGTGGGGGCTAGTAAAAAAGATGGTATTAGGGTTGTGAAAAAATGTGATGATTTTATATCATCACTAGGCAGGACGCTCCCGCGTCCTGCAGTTCCTTTTCCGCCGAGCTGGGTTAGCGCAGATTCCCGTAGGCCAACCGATGAAACCAGCGCGCGTAACCCGGCCGGAATTTTTGTTGTGATTACGAATCCGACTCGGTCGTGCTGGATTCTTTTTCTTTCTTTCCGTCTTTGACGCGTTTTTCTTCGCGGCGCAGGTTCTGGATATTCGTCAGGAATTCTTCCGTGGGTTCATTTTGTTTT
>CBDVDL010000189.1:0-4452 GCA_965372735.1 uncultured Alphaproteobacteria bacterium
TTGTTGATCATTGTGAGGGAAATATGAAACGAGCGTTAAAATTGAGAGTACAACTGCTTCTGAGCCTCGCATCTCTTTTCATTGTTGGACTTGCTTTTGCTCAAGAGGATGGTGCAAGCTGGCTGAAATTGATTGACGAAGCGGAGCGCATTCCGCATGCCACCGGAATCATGGAGCAGACGATAACGACATCCGGCGGCAGTGAACGCACATTGACGATGCGCTTTTGGTTCGCGGAAGAAGGCGACCTCAGTTTGATGGCGTACACAGCTCCCGCGCGCGTGAAGGGAGATAAAATTCTCCAGCGCGACGGCGGCGACAATATCTGGTATTACATGAAACGGCGCGATGTTACGCGTCACTTTGTCGGAACGGCTCGTCGTCAAAGCGCGATGGGCTCTGATTTTTCTTACGAAGATTTAGGGTCCGGTGACATGACAGAAGATTATACAGCAGAACTGCTTGGCGACGAAACTCTGGATGATGTGCCATGCGTAATATTGAAATGTACTCCCACGGAAAGCGGCCCGTCATACAAGTATATTATTGTATGGGTGGGTGTCGAGGATTATCTTCCTCGAAAGATTGATTACTACAATGATGACGGCCATCTTAAAACACTGACACTCTCCGATTTACAGACAATCGAGGGACGGAAGCTCGCGATGAAAATGGAAATGGTGAATGTTCGCGAAGGCTCCCGAACGTTGATGGTTCAGAAATCCATCAGCTTCAAAGAGGAACCGGAGCCTTCGTTGTTCACGAAAGAAGCGTTGAGTCGAGAGATTCGATGATGGATAGACAAAGAATAGTACTCCTGTGGGTTGCAGTTTTTTTCATGGCGATTCCGTTATGGGCGGCGGACTTGGAGCTCTCCGGGTACTATGAGCATACGCTGCAGGTTGATGTGTCGGACGTCTCCGATGAACAGATTATCGACGCATCGAAACTGCGAGTCGATTTTTTTAGCGGCGGCGGAAAAAGCGAACTTGAATTTCGAGCCAACGTCAACTTTATCGTTTATCACAGTGATATTCTATATGATGTATCTCCTTACCTGCCGGAAAACATCGTTCAACAATTGACCGATTGGGATCGCACGGATGTGCTGCAAGCGGAATTCCCGCGAGAGCGCATTTATCTGGACAACGCGTTTCTGACTTGGCGAAAAGATTTTGGAAAGGGACACCGGCAGAAGACACTGCGGCTTCGCGCGGGGCGACAGCAACTCAGTTGGGGAAAAGGCTACAGCTACAATCCGACGGATCTTTTTCATGTGAAAAATCCGATTGATCCCACGTATGAAAAAGAGGGAGTTACTGCGCTCCGTCTCGATTTACGCTGGGGAGTCGGAGGAGAATTTTCGCTCGTCACCGCGCCGGATGACAAGTTCAAAGACGCCGGTTATGCCGCTCGCTTTGGAACACACATCACCCAAATCGGCTATGACGTTTATCTGACCGCCCATCAAATCATCGATTCGACATCCTTCTCTGTTACTCCGCCGACAGATTCTGTCGATGCGGAAATTGTTACCCGATACCAGCGCCGCCGTGCTATTGGGGGAGAATTTTCAGGAGGTCTATTGGGACTTGGAGTGTGGTTCGAAGGCAATTATAATGAGATGGCGGCGGCGGACGATTTTTATCGAGCCATCGGCGGATTGGACTATACGTTTCGCAGTGGATTGTATTGGATGATTGAAGGTTTTTACAATACACGCGGAACGAATACATCTCCCTATGATATTGCTGATTGGCTGGCGGGTTTCAAAGGAGAACCCATCGGGAAGGGATGGCTCATGCTGGGACTGCGAAAAGAGTTGACGGGACTGCTTGCAGGAAACCTCTATGTCTTTGGAGGTTCAGACAAAGGCTTCATGCTCAATCCCCGCTTGGAATACAGCTTGGCTCAGAACGCTGATTTGACTATTTTTGGCGCCTTTTTGGTCGGTGAAAAAGACAGCGCGTTTCCGTCGGGTCTCTACAGCGGTTTTGCTCGCGCGACGGTGTATTTCTGAGAATATTTAGGAGAAAATAAATGCTGAGGAAAACGTATCCCTTGTATGTGGCCAATGAGCCGCGGCAACCGAATGCAGATTTAGAAGTGCGCAGCAAGTACACTGGCGAGGTGGCGACGCGAGTAGCGATGGCGGACAGTACAATCATTGATGAAGCCATCGGCTGGGCAGTAAACGCTGCGGAACCTATGCGGAAATTGTCTGCATTCAAACGCGCGGAAGTGCTGCACCATTGCGTGCGACGGTTTCAAGAACGCTACGAAGAACTTGCTTACGCTTTATGCATTGAGGCGGGTAAACCGATTCGCGATTCTCGCGGAGAAGTTACGCGACTCATCGACACCTTCCGCATCGCCGCCGAAGAAGCCGTGCGTTTTGGCGGCGAGTATTTTCCGATTGACATTTCGCCTCGTGCGGAAGGGTATGAATCGATTTATAAGCGTGTTCCCATAGGACCATGTTCGTTCATCAGCCCCTTCAACTTCCCGTTGAATTTGGCCGCGCACAAAGTTGCCCCGGCGATTGCGGTCGGTTGTCCGTTTGTACTCAAGCCGGCGTCGGTCACGCCGATTGGCGCGCTCATCATTGGAGAGATTCTCGCCGAAACAGATTTGCCGAAAGGGACTTTCAGCATTCTGCCCGCGCGGCGAGAAGGAGCTGACCTCTTTACAACCGATGAGCGTTTGAAACTATTGTCGTTCACGGGCTCACCCGATGTCGGGTGGGCGCTGAAAGCCAAAGCGGGAAAGAAAAAAGTAATTTTGGAGCTCGGCGGCAACGCGGGCTGCATCGTGGACGAGCAAGTTGATTTGGACTATGCCGCGGAGCGAGTCACTTTAGGCGCGTTTTATCAGTCGGGACAGTCTTGTATCAGCGTGCAGCGAACGTTCGTTCATGAGTCAATCTATGATGCTTTTGTATCCAAGCTCGTCAAACGCGCGCGCAATCTGAAAGCCGGTGATCCTACGGACGACGCAACCAGTCTCGGCCCGATTATCAGTGAAAACGACGCCGTGCGCATTGAAGAATGGATTCAGGAAGCGGCAGAGCGCGGCGCGAAAATACTTTGCGGCGGAAAGCGAGACGGTGTTTTTGTGGAGGCAACGTGGCTGGAAAATGTGCGCGCCGATGACAGCGTGAGCAGCAAAGAAGTCTTCGGCCCTGTCGCAGTGGTCGAGCCGTTCCGGGATTTCAAAGATGCTGTCGCGAAAGTCAACGACAGCGCTTTCGGTTTGCAGGCCGGGATTTTTACGAAAAATATCGATCATGTATTCTACGCGTGGAATGAACTCGAAGTGGGAGGTGTTGTCGTGGGCGATGCACCTTCCATGCGTGTGGACAACATGCCCTATGGCGGAGTCAAAGACAGCGGCCTCGGTCGGGAGGGAATTCGCTTCGCTATGGAAGACATGACAGAGATTCGTTTGCTTGTTCTGAACCGAATCGGGAAAATCTGAATATCGCAAAATCACAGACGCCATAAAGAAGAAACCGCTCCTGATTTCAGGGGCGGTTTCTGTATTCGAATCTGTTGCAATAAATTAGAGCAACGACAATCTGTCGATACTTTTAATTCACCGCAACAATCACGTAAAACGCTTTCTCTTCGGTTAGCAGGACATTTTCATCCGTGTAGCCGGGAGTTGTGGGGGTGCCGATCAAATCGCCGGGAGTGGGCGTCGCGAATGGGTCGGGAATGCGATAGACGTTGTAACTCGTCGCGCCCGTTGAAGCCGTCCACGAAAGTTCGATGTCTGTTCCCGACACAAATGCCGTTACATCCGTCACTGGTTCCAGTGTGCCGCCGACATGCATTGTCACCGGGATATTGACCGAAGATTCGTCTGGGTCGTTGGAATTGACCGTAATCGTCGCCGTGTAAACGCCTTCGCTAAGCCCGGAAGAATTGAAGTTCACATCGAGAATATCCGCATTCAGCGGTACGACCGAACCGCTTTTCGGCTCGACCGTGAGCCACGGCTGCTCATACTCGAACAGAATCGCCAGACCGTTGTGGAGGTAGCTCGCATTGAACACGACTTCCAGCCCATCGGAACCGGTGCTGTTCTCGATTCCAATGGTACACAAATTCAGGTCTCCGACGAGCGTATTATATTGGCAGACAATGCGGCCGTCATCGTAGAGAATGACTTCGAACGTGTAGGTTCCGCTGCCGCTGCCGGAGTAATGAGGTACGGCATCCCATTGAACGATGAAGCGACTGTTGGCCACATCACTATAATAGTAGATGGTACCGCCAACGCTCGGATTTAAGTCATCCCAAAACGGCGCAATCATATCATTGGGCGCGGAACTGTATGGAATTCCCTGATTCGAGTAAGCGGTGGATGTCGATGTGAAAGAAATCCAGCCATTGGTGCAGATGCGCACCGACGTATAATCCGTCCCATAATAGCTGAATGGGAAACCGA